>JANYEQ010000112.1 GCA_025363015.1 Bacteroidota bacterium | reverse complement strand
CCCCCGCTCCGCAGGGTTTGTAACCCTGCGGTTTTATTTTTATAGTTTTACATAATTTCATTTAAAGTTTACTAACCTTGGTGTTATTGTTTCTACATCAATTATACTATCCAACCTACAATTTTTAACATTAAAAATACGCTTTATCAATTTTAATGGTTTGCTTTTGCCCTTGTTGTATTAAACAAATATATTAAAAGCTGTTTAATTATTCCGCAGGTATACATAAAAATAACTATGTACACAAAAAAGCAATTAGGTACAGCTAAAAATAATTTGGTGTACATAAAAATAACTATGCACACAAAAAAGCAATTACGCAGTGCTAAAAATAATTATGTACACCTAAAAACAAGGTGGCGCACCTAAAAATAAATATATATTAAAAACTACAAAAACTTACCAGTTATTGCCTAAAAGCTACCAGATATACAACAGGCCATGTTAAAATACGTTAAGCACATAACTTTTTTAAAAACTGTACGTTACACTGTTATAAATAAAATTAGGCTACTAAACTTGTATAGATAAAAAACTAATCTCTCTTTTTTAACCACTGCGTTACAGCAGGTGCTAATTCTTTTTGAGATTTGCTGCCTACAAACACACCAATGTGCCCACCTTTAAAGCCGTACAATTCTTTATCGGTACTGCCTACTAAATTATTAAGAGGGGTGGTGGCAGCGGGTGGCACCAAATGATCTTCGGTAGCATAAATGTTTAATAAGTTTGCGGTTAAGTTTTTTAGGTTTACTTTTTTACCACCTACTTCTAACTCACCTTTTACTAATTTGTTTTGTTGGTACAAGTCTTTCATAAATTGTCTAAAGCACTCACCTGCTTGGTCGGGGCTTTCGGCAATCCATTTTTCCATACGCAAAAAGCTTAGTAATTTCGTTTCATCTTCTAAACTATTATTAAGGGCTTGTTGCTTTTGGGCTTTCATCATGGGCTTAAGCATATCAAAACCTTGGTTTAAAAAATCGCCAGGTATAAGGCCGTGGTTGGCTTCTACTAATTTATCAAAATCCATATCGCGGCTCCATTTAAATAAAAGGCCATCGTTGGTACTAAAATCAATAGGTGTAACGTGTGTTACTAAATTTTTTATTTTGTTTGGGTAAAGCGATGAGTAGATAACACTTAAGGTACCGCCTTGGCATATACTTAAGATGTTTATTTTTTCTAATCTATTTTTTTTACGAATAAAATCAACGCAATTGTTTATGTAACCGTTTACGTAATCGTCTATACTTAAAAAACGGTCGCTGCGGGTAGGAAAGCCCCAATCAATTAAATACACCTCTAAGCCTGCGTCTAATAGGTTTTTTATATAGCTACGGTCGGGCTGTATATCTAACATTTTATATGTGTTTACTAACGCGTAAACAATTAAAACGGGAGTTTTGTATGTGGCGGGGGTATCTCTATCGTATTTATAAAGGGTAAGTTTATCTTCGTTGTAAACGGCTGTTTTGGGCGTTGTAGCAATATCAACATCTTTTACGTGGCTAAGTGTTTCGTAGCTTTTAATAACCTTTTGGGTAAGGTTAGCTAAATCTTTTAAGGTATTAATATTAGAATCCATAATTACAAATTTTATGATACTAATGTAAGTATTATTTTAAAGGTTGCTTAAATTTTTATATAATTATTTTTGTGCTTTAACTTTTAAACTGCAAATTTATTTACAAGAAAATACTATTTTTAAATGTTGTGTGCTATACAACCAAACAGACATAGAAAACAAAATAATAAAATGAAAAAAAATATAGTAATAGCCTTAGCACTTGCAAGCACATTTGCACTAGGTTTTGGCTTTAAAACAATTACAACTAAACAAACTAAAAATAATACAAGCATGAAAAAAGTAACAGGTATAGGTGGCATTTTTTTTAAATGCAAAGACACTAACAAAATGAAAGAATGGTATAAAACCCATTTAGGTATTGATGCTGGACAATACGGCGCCAATTTTGAATGGAGACAAGAGGAAGACCAAAACAAAAAAGGATCGACCGCTTGGAACACCTTTGCTGAAACAACAAAGTATTTTGAACCCTCTACAAAAGATTTTATGATTAACTACCGAGTGGCCGATTTGGAAGCGCTAGTTGTAGAACTAAAAAAAGAAGGTGTAACCATTGTTGATAAAATTGAAACTTATGATTATGGTAAGTTTGTTCATATTGTTGATATGGAGGGAAACAAAATTCAATTATGGGAACCTAAAGATTAGACCGTAAATAAAGGATTTAAAGGCAAAAGAATTCCTAACTGCGGCTTGTAGAATTGAGAGTCATTGTATTATTTCTGTAACAAACTTATATGCTTTGCACTTTTTTACAAACGCTAAAAACCTTTTAAATTTTTAATTTAGTTTTGTAGCTGCATACATTTTAATTTCTTAAATTTACAGCCTCACAAATGGCTCAAAATTCCGCTTTATTTGGAATTTATACTTCTAAAATCCAAACTCAACAAAAAAACCTATGGTTACAAGGTTTTAACGGAAGCGCCTTGTCTTTTTTTATACAATCGTTGCACGCAACTACTAAAAAAAGTATTTTATTAATATCTGCCGATAAAGAAAAAGCAGCCTATTTATTAAATGATTTAGAAGCATTATTACCCCAAACCCGACTTCTTTTTTTTCCAGAATCGTATCGCCAACCCTATCAAATAGAAAAAACAACCAACGCTAATATACAAGAGCGTGCCGAAGTTTTAAACCTATTAAGTAAAGAAACCTTTAACGGCATTGTAGTTACTTACCCACAAGCTTTGTGCGAAAAAGTTACTCTTAAAAAGCAATTAGCACAAAACACGCTTCAAATAAAAAAAGGCGAAAAGCTTAGCATTGATTTTATTTCGGAGTTTTTAGAATCGTATAGTTTTGAGCATGTTGATTTTGTGTTTGAACCCGGTCAGTTTTCTATAAGGGGTGGAATTGTAGATGTGTACTCGTTTGCAAACGAATACCCTTACCGTATTGAATTGTTTGGTAACGATGTAGATGCTATTAAAACCTTTGATCCAAGTTCGCAATTATCCACCGCTACGTTTGATTTTGTTACCATTATTCCAAATATTAACTCCACTTTATTTGCCGAAGATAAAGCCATTCTTTTAAATTATTTTGATGCACAACAAACCTCTTTATTTATTGAAGATGTAGAATATACCTTAGATATTTTTGATAAAAAATTAGAAAAAGCAATCCTTGCTTTCGACCAGCACAAAGGCGAAGTAGCACAGTTACCACCTCAAAAATTATATGCTTCATCACTCGAATTAAAAGCACAACTATCAAATTATAACATAATTGAATTCGGGCAAAAATCTGTTCTATCAACCGAAACTATTACATTTAATCAACAACCTCAGCCATCGTTTAATAAAAATTTTGATTTACTAATAGCAAATCTTAAAGAAAATAAAACTAAAGGCTATACCAATTATTTTTTAACCGATAACACCAAACAAGCCGATAGATTAATTACAATTTTTAACGATCTTTTAGCCAAAGAACATCGCACTTATGATACCTTAATTGATTACGTGGCGCTTAACATTCACGAAGGATTTATAGACCACGATTTAAAACTAGCCGTTTATACCGATCATCAAATTTTTGAACGTTACCATCGTTTTAAATTAAAAGAAGTAAAACATAAAAGTGCCGAAGCCTTTACCATTAAAGAACTTTTAACCCTCAATCCGGGCGATTACATTACCCACATCGATCATGGCATAGGTCGCTTTGCCGGTTTACAAAAAATAAATAGCAACGGCAAAATACAAGAATGTGTAAAATTATTGTTTAAAGATAATGATACGCTTTACGTTAGTATTCACTCCCTACATCGCATAAGTAAATATGGCGGTAAAGAGGGGCACATACCAAAGGTAGATAAATTGGGCAGCGGCAGTTGGCAAACCTTAAAGCAAAAAACAAAACGCAATGTAAAAGAAGTTGCTTTTGATTTAATAAAACTATATGCCGAGCGCAAAGCAAAGCCCGGCCACGCTTACCCACAAGATAATTATTTACAACACGAGTTAGAAGCCAGTTTTATTTACGAAGATACCCCCGATCAAATAAAAGTAACTAACGATGTAAAAAAAGACATGCAAAAACCACACCCTATGGATAGATTAGTGTGTGGCGATGTAGGTTTTGGTAAAACCGAAATAGCCATTCGGGCGGCATTTAAAGCGGTGTGCGATAGTAAACAGGTTGCTATTTTAGTACCCACTACAATTTTAGCCTACCAACATTATAAAACATTTAAACAACGTTTAGGCAATTTACCCTGCAACGTTGATTATATTAACCGCTTTAGAACAGCCAAACAACAAAAAGAAACACTTGCTAATTTAGAAAGTGGCAAAGTAGATATTATAATTGGTACACACCGTTTAGTAAGTAAAGAAGTTAAGTTTAAAGACCTTGGCTTAATGATTATAGATGAAGAGCAAAAGTTTGGCGTTGGTGTAAAAGATAAATTAAAACGCTTTAAAGCAAGTATTGATACGCTTACCTTAACTGCCACACCAATTCCAAGAACCTTACAATTTAGTTTAATGGGCGCTCGCGATTTAAGTGTCATCTCTACCCCCCCACCCAACCGCTACCCGGTGCAAACAGAGTTGCATACTTTTAGCGAAGAGTTGATTAGAGATGCCGTAAGTTTTGAATTAAGCCGCGGCGGACAAGTATTTTTTGTGCACAACCGTGTAAACGATATTGCTGAAATTGCAGGCATAATACAACGCGTGGTGCCCGATGCCCGAATTGCCATTGGCCATGGGCAGTTAGATGGCGATAAGCTGGAAGACGTTATGCTTGGTTTTATGGAAGGCGATTACGATGTATTAGTAGCAACCACCATTATTGAAAGTGGTTTAGATATTAGTAATGCCAACACAATTATTATTAATCAAGCGCATAATTTTGGTTTAAGCGATTTGCACCAAATGCGCGGGCGTGTGGGGCGAAGCAATAAAAAAGCGTTTTGTTATTTATTAGCACCATCGCAAATACTACTAACTGGCGAAGCCCGCAAACGTTTAAAAGCTATTGTAGATTTTAGCGATTTGGGTAGTGGCTTTCAAATTGCGATGCGCGATTTAGATATACGTGGCGCAGGTAATTTATTGGGTGGCGAACAAAGTGGTTTTATAAACGATATGGGCTTTGATACCTATATGAAAATATTAAACGAAGCCATGGAGGAGTTAAAAGAGGAAGATTGGTATAAAGATGCCGTTGGGGAAGAAGGCAGTTTAGATAAAACGATTTTTAGCCGCCAATTTGTAAAAGAAACCGTAATTGAAACCGATTTACAATTATTAATACCCGAAGTGTATGTAAGCAGTTTAACCGAACGTTTACTATTATATAGAGAATTAGATAATATAACTAAAGAAGAGGACTTAACCGCCTTTGAAAATAATATGCGCGACCGGTTTGGTCCAGTGCCTAACGAAGCCATTGAACTAATAAGCTTAGTGCGCATGCGCTGGCAAGCCATGAAACTAGGTTTTGAAAAACTAACCCTAAAAAATAGTAAACTGCTTACGTACTTTTTAAGTAAGCAGGATAGCGATTACTTTAACAGCCCCATGTTTAAAGCCGCTTTATTATTTGCGCAAAAACACCCACAACGCTGTAAATTAAAAGAACAAAATAACCGTTTATGGCTAACCGTTGAAGATGTTGACTCTATTAAAAAATCAGCGACTGTTTTAAGCCAGATAGAAGATTTAATTGTGGTTTAATACTAAACAAATACTTACAGTTTTGCTTAGAGTTAATATATTTTGCCATTAATACACACAAATTAGTTTTTAAAAACATAGTGCATTAAACTAAGCGTAAAATCAACAACGCTACTCACTAAATTAATTATAAATTAATTCTTAAAATCCCAAGTCTCTAAAAACTTGGTGGTATAATTACCTGCTATAAAATCTTCGTTTTGCATTAATTTTAAGTGAAAGGGTATGGTTGTTTTAATACCTTCAATTACATACTCGCTCAAGGCACGGTGCATTTTTGCAATTGCTTCTTCGCGGGTTTGTGCTACGGTAATTAATTTACCAACCATGCTATCGTAATTTGGGGGTATGCTGTAGCCGCTGTAAACGTGGCTATCAACCCTAATACCATGCCCACCTGGGGTGTGTAAGGTTGTAATTTTACCGGGCGATGGTGTAAAGTTTTTAAAAGGGTCTTCGGCATTTATACGACACTCAATAGCGTGCAACTGGGGGTAATAGTTTTTACCACTAATGGGCACACCTGCAGCTACTAATATTTGTTCGCGTATTAAATCGTAATTTATAACTTCTTCGGTAATGGGGTGCTCTACTTGTATGCGGGTATTCATTTCCATAAAGTAAAAATTACGGTGTTTATCCACCAAAAATTCTACTGTACCTACTCCTTCATACGCTATTGATAGGGCTGCTTTAACGGCAGCATTCCCCATGGCTTCGCGCAGTTCTGGCGTCATAAACGGAGATGGGGTTTCTTCTACCAATTTTTGATGGCGACGTTGAATAGAGCAATCTCTTTCGCTTAAATGGCAGGCTTTGCCATGTGCATCGCCCACAATTTGTATTTCAATATGGCGAGGTTCTTCAATGTATTTTTCCATATACATGGCGCCATTACCAAATGCTGCAGTAGCTTCGTGGGTGGCACTATCCCAAGCCGCCTGAAAGTCTTCTTCTTTCCAAATAATACGCATACCCTTGCCCCCGCCACCTGCGGTGGCTTTAATAATTACAGGATATACAATATCTTTGGCTAATTTTATACCTTGTTCAACGCTTTCTAATAAACCAACCGAACCAGGCACACAGGGTACACCAGCGGCAATCATGGTGGCTTTGGCATTGCTTTTATCGCCCATTTTGTTAATCATTTCGGGGCTAGCGCCAATAAATTTTATAGAATGTTGCCTACAAATTTCGCTAAACTTAGCGTTTTCGCTTAAAAAACCATAGCCAGGGTGAATGGCATCGGCATTTGTAATTTCGGCTGCGGCAATAATGTTAGCCATACTTAAATAGCTATCTTTACTTGGTGGTGGACCAATACATACGGCCTCATCGGCAAATTTAACGTGTAGGCTATCTTTATCAGCAGTTGAATAAACGGCTACGGTTTTAATACCCATCTCTCGGCAGGTACGAAGAACACGAAGGGCAATTTCGCCACGATTGGCAATTAATATTTTTTTAAACATAATTTCAATTAGTTAATTACACAATTAATTAATTAAACAATTTTTCATTGTCTAATTGTTGCATCGAATCATTGTCGAGCTACGAAGGGTCAACAAGAAACAAAGGTTGGTCGTACTCTACAGGGGTAGCGTCGTTAACCAATACTTTTACAATTTTGCCTTTAATATCGCTTTCTATTTCGTTAAACAATTTCATGGCTTCAATAATACAAACGGTGCTACCTGCGCTAATATCGTCGCCTACGTTAACAAACAAAGGTTTGTCGGGGCCTGCAGAGCGGTAAAAGGTACCTATCATGGGCGATTTAATGGTAATATATTTGGCATCGTCATTAGCCGCTGGCGTTTGAGTTGGTGCTTTAGTATCAGCAACTTGTGTAGCTACTGGAAGAGTTTGAGTAACAGGTGCAGCAAATACGGTAGGTGCTTGTTGCATAACCACTTGTTGTGTGGCTGTTTTTGGTGTGCGGATGACAATTTTTATTTCTTTAGTTTCTAATTCAACTTCGCTTACACCACTTTTTGAAACAAATTTTATTAAATCTTGAATTTCGGTTAATTTCATTTGTATTTAATTTTTAGTTAGGGCGTAAAAGTAAAGGTATTTTTCAAAAAAAAAAGCTATTTATGAGGTATTTTTTAACAAAAAAGGTGTTTTTTGACTGTTTTTTAGATAAAAGCCTCCTTTTAGGACACAAAAAAGCCATTCTTGTTTAGAATGGCTTAATTTGATTTAGATTTAATATTATTTACTAAAACATAACCCCAATATTAATGCGAATGGCATTTTGAATAATGTTTTGCTTAATAAAGTTGTAAGTATTAGCACCTGCGTTATTAGTATTATTATAAATAAGGTATTTAGAGTCATTTTTTAGTTGGTTGGTAAAGCCTCTAAAGTAATTTACGCTAAAAAATAAGGCGGTTGAACCTGCAATACGGTACTCGGTACCTATACCAGCATTTAAACCAATACGCATAGGTATTAACGAACCATCGCTTTTTAAGTTAATAGCACTTTGTGTTGCTGGGGCTTTATCGGTTGCGGTAATACTACCTGCGGCATCGTATTTGTATGTTTCATAATAACTATCAGTAGCAAGGTGCTTAATTCTAATACCTAATTCTACACCAAATACACCAAAATATTTAAGTCCACTATACTCTTTAGTAGCTAATTTTAATAATAAGGGTATTGTAACGTGTGTTGTTTTAATACTACGTTCTTTTAATAAGTAGCCTGTTGACGTTGTATTTTTTAACTCTAAGCCATCGCCATCTTTTTTTGGGGCAATAAATTCATTTGTATTATTATTTTGCCAGTAGCGTACAGCGTAATTATTAATAGGGTCGTACTTATATGTGTATTTTCCTCCTTCAAAATCCCCACCAATACCTGTTTGAAAGGCTACAATGTCGGATAATTTAAACTCCATATTTAAACCAAAGCCAAAACCAAATTTTGCACCATAAGGCCCTATGTTTTTGTCGTTGCTTGAATACCAAGTAGGTTGTGGTGTAATACGTAAACCAAAACGGAATGTTTTGTCAAACTCTTCCTTTTTTTTATCTTCAGGCGAAGGCGTTGTTGTTTGTGCTGTTGCAAAATTATTTAATAATAAAACAGTAGCAGCTAGTAATAATTTTTTTTTCATCTATAACTATATTAAGATTATTTTTACAAATATAAAAAAATACTCTATGCCACAAAACTTTGTTTATATAATTGTTGTTAGCTTTTTATTAAGTGCTTGTAAACAAAATACATTAGATGTTGATGTAAGCGATGTAACTATTAACGAAATTAAAACCTTACGTTTAGAAAACGATTTATTTGCCCTAAATAAAACAAATTACAACCAAAATACTCAGTTTTTAAAAACAAAGTATGGCACGTTTTACGATAGATATATTTTTAGTTTTTTAAATAAAAAAGGTGCTTACGACAGCACCAGCAAGTCTAGTATTTTAAAATTTATTGCTGATAAGGATATGCGCCAAGCATATAGTTATGTTACAAAAATATATTCGGATGATAAACTACAAAAAATAAACGCCGATATAAATACCTGTGCCAAGCGTTTTAAATACCATTTTAAAACTCGCCAATTGCCCTCAAAATTAATTACTTGTACCAATTGTTTTAATTATAGTGTAGCCTATGTTGATAGTGCTTTGGTGCTTGGCTTAGATAATTATTTGGGCGATACTGCTATTTTTTATAAGATGCTTGAATTACCGCTTTATAAAACGCGCTGTATGACTGAACAGTACATATTGCCGGATTTAATTCGTGGTTGGCTATTAACCGAGTTTGATAATGCGCAACCGGTTAATACCCTTCTCTACCACACCATATTTTACGGTAAATTGTACTATTGCGTAAATGCACTTTTACCAAACACGCCCGATAGTTTAATAATTGGCTACACCCAAAAGCAATTAAATTACTGCAAAAGCAACGAAAAAAATTCGTGGGCATTTTTTGCTGAAAAAAACCGATTGTACGAAAATAATTTAAAAATAGTGCAAGAGTTAACATCAGAGGGACCTTTTACTGGCGCTATTAGCCGCGAGTGCCCACCAAGAATAGCCATGTGGGTGGGTTGGCAAATTGTAAAAAGTTATATGGATAAAAATAAAAATGTAAGCTTAGAGCAATTAATGACCGAAAAAGATGCTCAAAAAATACTGAGCAAAAGCAAGTACAGGCCTTAAAAAATTAATTTTTCGCCAAATCTTTCAACGCTGCGTTTAAGGTTTCAAACTCAAATTTAAAACCTGACATCTTTATTTTTTGGTTGCTTATTTTTAAGCCCTCGGTAACCATTAAATGGCTTTCGCCCATTACTAATTTTAAAATAAACGTGGGTACTTTAGGTAAAAACTTTAATCGGTGTATACTTTTTGCTAATTGGCTTGTAAAAGTATCCATATTTACTAATTCGGTTGCAACCGCATTATAGGTTTGGTTTAAATTAGTGTTTTGTAATACGTGTACAAAAATATTAGCCACGTCGTTTATATGTATCCAAGGTAAATATTGTTTTCCGCTACCAATTGAACTGCCTAAATTAAATTTAAAGGGAGGTATCATTTTTTTATACGCTCCGCCATGGGTACTTAAAATTACACCAATTCTAATAATGGGCGTTCTAATGCCTTTATCAATAATGGGTGTATAGCTGTTTTCCCAAGCTATACAGGCTTGCGCTAAAAAATCGGTATACGGTCTTTCTTCTTCAGTAATTAACTTTTCGCTTTGTATTGCACCATAGTAGCCTACAGCACTAGCTCCTACAAAGGTTTTAATAAGCACGTTTAACTTTGTAATGTAATTAAATAGTAACTCGCTGCTTTTAATTCGCGAATTAATTATTTCATTTTTGTAAGCATCCGTCCATTTTTTATCAGCAATACCCGCACCTGCTAAATGAATTATATGTTCTACATTTTCAAACGCTGCTTCGTCAATAAATTGTTTTTCAACATCCCACTTATATTTTTTAATTGTTTGAGCATTTGGCATCGTTTTAGTACCCGCTTCTCTACTCAGCCAAACCACTTCGTAATTATTTTTTAACAATATGTTACTTATTGCGTTACCAAGTAAGCCACTTCCACCAGTTATTAATACCTTTGTCATGTATAGTACAAATATCTAATTTAAAAGTTTATGATTTACGATGTTCACATTTTTGTTTGTAACAATCAACGCACAGGCTCCGAAAAATTAAGCTGTGGCGATGCGCATGGCTTAGCTTTAGTAGGCGAATTTAAAAAACAATTAAACGATTTAAATATTACACTAAAAACACGTGCCAATAAAAGTGGCTGCCTGGGTATTTGCGATTTTGGCCCCACAGTTGCCATTTACCCCGACGGCACATTTTATGTAGGCGTAAAAAAAGAAGATGTAAAAGAAATTATTGAATCGCATATTATTAATAAAATACCTGTTACGCGACTATTGCTAAAACAATGAGTATATTAGTTACAGAGCAAGAACTTATTAAAATTGGTCTATCGCAACAAGAATTACTAAGTAAGTTTAATGCCCAATTAATAAAAGATTTTGAAATGTGTGCGGTACAACATTATTTAAAGCCAATACCCAGTTTTGACTATAAACAGGTCCGCCACCATATTTACGAGGCATTAAAACTCATTTTAATAAAAGCACCTGGGCAATACCAACAGCTACTTTATGTTATAGATATACCCGAAAAAAAACTTAGCAGCGCCGATGAAGTGAGCATAACCAGCGATTTAATTATAAAACGCGTCCTACAAAAAGTAATTTTAAAAATAATACACTCTAAAAAATAATATGC
Source organism: Bacteroidota bacterium (assembly GCA_025363015.1). Classification (GTDB taxonomy): domain Bacteria; phylum Bacteroidota; class Bacteroidia; order B-17B0; family Aurantibacillaceae; genus Aurantibacillus. The sequence continues at coordinate 2,623 of JANYEQ010000112.1, read as the reverse complement.
ACATTAAAATTAGAAAAGGTACAGAAAGCGATTTACCCAGCATTTTTGCTTTAGTACAAGAATTGGCCACTTACGAAAAAGCCCCCAACGAAGTTGAAGTAACCATTGCCGAAATGCAAAACTGGGGCTTTGGTGCCAATAAATTATTTGATTTTTTTGTACTCGAAAAAGAAACAAAAATTATTGGCATGGCCCTTTATTACTATAAATACAGTACCTGGAAAGGTAAATGCTTATTTTTAGAAGATATTATTATTACCGAAAGCGAACGTAAAAACGGGTATGGCAAATTACTGTTTTACGAAATTATAAAAGTTGCAAAACTGCAAAACGTAAGACGAATGGAATGGCAGGTATTAGATTGGAATAGCCCCGCCATTGCGTTTTACAAAAAATACAATAGCCATTTTGATGGCGAATGGATAAATTGTAAACTTAGCCACCAGCAAATACAAGCCTTTAATTAAAATAGGTAGTTATAAAAAATGCCTAATTGTTAATACAATTTTGTATTACATATTAAATCAAACAATACCTTCAAGGCTTAAAATTTAAATACAATAGCAAAATGAAATTTTTTATAGATACAGCAAACTTAGCTCAAATTAAAGAAGCACAAGATTTAGGCGTTTTAGATGGCGTAACCACCAACCCAAGCCTTATGGCTAAAGAAGGCATTAAAGGACAAGATAATATTTTAAAACATTACGTAGATATTTGCAACATTGTTACAGGCGATGTGAGTGCAGAGGTTATTAGTACCGATTTTGAAGGCATGGTGCGCGAAGGCGAAATTTTAGCCGAACTACACTCACAAATTGTAGTAAAAGTACCCATGATAAAAGAAGGCATTAAAGCCATAAAATATTTTACCGAAAAAGGTATACGCACCAACTGTACCTTAGTATTTAGCGCTGGGCAAGCCTTGTTAGCCGCAAAAGCTGGTGCAACTTACGTATCGCCATTTATTGGGCGTTTAGATGATGTAAGTACCGATGGCTTAAATTTAATTGAAGATATTCGTCAAATTTATGATAACTATGGCTACGAAACACAAATTTTAGCCGCCAGTGTGCGCCACCCTATGCATATAATTGACTGTGCTAAAATTGGTGCCGATGTAGTTACCTGCCCTTTAAGCGCCATTACCGCATTACTTAAACACCCATTAACAGATATTGGTTTGGCTCAGTTTTTAGCCGATGCTAAAAAATAGTTTAATAAAAAACAAATTACTTTTACAAAGTAATTTGTTTTTCTAATTCTTTAAGTTCTTGCACTTTTTCTAAATAGCCTAGTTTTTCGTACGAAAATATTAAATTATTTAAGCTACGTTTAATAATTTCAATATTGCTGCAAGGCAAATAGTATTTGGCTTCGGGCTCTAAATTTAATTGCTTTAAAAAGCTATCAATATCTTTTTGGTTAAATATTAAACCCTTACTAAATGGGTTAATATAAAATAAAATATTGTTTGATAATGTTTTGTTATTTACATCAATAAGGTTAGCATAATCGTTTACATAAGCTAATACAAAATGCTGTGGCAAATTAATACCATACACTGGTATGTTTAACTCTTTACAAATTAGCGAGTACACTACGCTTAACATTAAGGGGTTGCCTTTTTTACTCTCTAACACATTATTTATAAAACTATTTTGTGGAGCATGGTAATTGGTAATATTTCCACTAAAATTATGCACTTCAAACAAAATATGATTTATTACCTTCACCTTTTCAAGGGCTGTTAAATCATCGTGTAACTCCAACCACACATCTTGCTTAATTTGTGCTAATTGTTTTTTAATGGCATTTTCGTCAAAATCGGGGTATTGGTAACGGGCTAAAATAATTATACCTTTTAGTAAATCATCTTGTTCATCTTTAGCCCAATTTTTTAAGCCTTTTTGTAGGGCTTCAAAGTTTATGGTGTGTATAATGGCCTCTATGCGTTTTTGCATTATTGCATCAAAGCTGTTTTCCCAAGCAGTTTCTAAATGTGGGATGGCTGGGGGGCCTAATACTACAAACCTATTTTTTACTTCGCAGTAAATGTCTTCATCTGGGTCGTCTAACAAAGTAATTAATGCAATTACTTCTTTTAAACTCATTTCATTTTTTCGTTTGCTTGCCATAGTTACAAAACAAATGTAGGGCAATAGTTAGTGTATTTATTAAAGGTATTTTATAATTTTTAACAAAACTATTGTTTATAGTAGTGAACAATTGATGTTTAATAAAAAAGGGCTTCTAAAATTTAGAAGCCCTTTTTAAATTATTTTTGTATTGTATTACTTGTTTAAAATAATACGTTTTACAATTTTTTCTTGTCCGTTGTTAATGGTTACAAAATACACACCATTACCATAGCTATTTAAATCTAATGTAAGTACATTATTAGTAATACCAGTGTGTTTAGTTACTGATATTAATTGACCTAAAGTATTGCTAATTGTAATATCTAAATTTTGAACACTAGGTAAAGTTGCAATAATATTTACTAAACCGTTTGATGGATTTGGATATAAATTTACGTTTGCTTCTAAAACAGAGTTGTTATTAACCGCTGTAACTGTAGCGCACTGCATTATTGGTAAAATAGCCATACTCGAAGTTAAAC
>JANYEQ010000104.1 GCA_025363015.1 Bacteroidota bacterium | reverse complement strand
GTTGGCGAAATATAATAGATGTAACTGTTTTTTTAACCAATATGAAAGATGATTTTGCTAAATACAATAAAATTTGGGCAGAATATTTTAAAGATAATTTACCTTGCCGAACAACTATTGAAATAAATAAACTACCAACACCTATTGCTATTGAATTAAAAGTAATTGCTATAATTAATTAAATAAAACATATATAAAAATGAAAAAACAAATTACAATCCTATTTTTAATGGCATCAAGTTTTTTTGTAAATGCGCAATCGTTTTACAAAGGTGCACTAGTAACCGAGCTTAACACTGGCTTTGAGGTATATAATACTGTTTTAAAAATTCATATCAAAAATACGGGTACATCTAGAGATACAACTCAAAACGACAAAGCTGGAAATACCAATTTTGGCTTTGCCGGAGAGTATGGCCTACATAAGCGCTTTGGCATTGGTTTTCGCTTTAAAGCCAATAATTATTTTACGTCAAAAGATAGTGCGACCAATACTAAACCTTCTGTTAAAACAAATGATTTTGTAGTTGTTTTAAATTACCATCCTATTATAAAAAATAAATTTGATTTAGTGTTGGGTGCAGATATTGGCTATTCAAGTTTTGAATACAAAGTAAACGATAAAGATAATTTTATAATATCGGGTGGTGGAAGTTATTTTTCGTTGTACGCAAATCCTCGTATATATTTTGGAAGGTTTGGAATAAACTTTAAATTATATGCACCCTTTGTTAATTATACAAGTTTAACTACCAACAATGCTGATTTTAATAAATACATTACCATTACTAATTGGAAAGGTAGCGGCTTTGGCTTAGGATTTGGTATCCAATACCGCTTTTTAGATTAATTTTTTTATTGCTTTTATATAAAAAATTTGCGCGGTTAATTACCTGTAATTGGCTTATCGTCTAAATTACGTGTATCTAATGCATCACGAAGGCCATTACCTACTAACATAAATGCTAATACTAACGTCATAATAGCTACACCTGGAATAAAAGCTAAATAAGCTTTATCCATTAATATATAACCATGGTGCGCATTGGTCATTTCGCCCCAACTTGGTACGGGTGGCTGTGCGCCAATACCTAAAAAGCTTAAACCCGCTTCGGTTAAAATGGCAAATGCAAAATTACTGGCAGCCATTACCACTACTGGCCCCATAACGTTAGGTAAAATATGTCCGAAAATAATACGCATATTTTTAAAGCCTAAAGCACGCCCTGCTTCTACAAATTCTTTTTCTCTAATACTTAAGATTTGGCCGCGCACAATACGTGCTACATCTACCCACATAGTTAAACCAACGGCAATAAATACTTGCATAATGCCTTTTCCTAATACTAGGGTAATGGCTATTACTAATAATAAGGTTGGTATGCTCCATACTACATTTATTAACCACATAATTAGCGAGTCTATTTTACCACGATAATAGCCAGCAATAGCTCCTAATAAAATACCAATAAAAATAGAGATAATAACTGAAACTAAGCCTACACTGAGGCTAATTCGTGTGCCAATTAATAGCCTACTCAATAAATCACGGCCTAATAAATCAGTACCTAAAATGTATTTTTTAGTAACAATGTTTTCTTTTCTTATTTGTTGTTGTAATTCGATTATTGATTTTGTGATTTTTGTACTATTACCTATTTCATAAAAGGAAACCTCATTTTTTAAAGAATCGAACATGATGGGCGATTTACTATCAATAGCATATATAACATCTGCCAAGTTTATTTTAGAAATGGAGCCTTTATTATTTTCGGTATTTCCAGTATATTCTTCTACTAGAATAAATTGGTTTTTAAAAAAATAATTATAAATAGTAAAGCCAGAGTAAGGATCGGTTTTACCAAAAATCATTACACTAAAAAAAGATTGTTTTTCATGTGTTTCGTTCTTTTTAACTAATAAAATTTTAGATGTAAAACCGGGTTGTTTAATATGCAATTCGGGTTTTTGATCGTTCGCAAAAGGTGTAGGGTCGGGTGTAATTAAATACCCAAGTATAGAAATGATACATGATAGAATAATAATGATTAAACCCAACACTGATAATTTGTTGCGCTTAAAACGTCGCCAAGTTTGTTGACTTAGCGTTTCCGATTCAAAATCTATAGGTTTATTTTTAAAAAACACAGTTATCTATTTCCATTTTGGTTTTGTAAAAAACGAAGCTGTTGCAATTATGCAAGCATACAAAGGGTAAATAAATCCAACTGGAAAAACATACCAAATTAAACTTCTATTTTTAAAAAAACTTGAAGCTAAAAATAGTAATAAACTATCAATTAACAATTTAAAAAGTATAAAAATTAAGCCCAATTGACTATTTTTAGGCATTAAAAAGCTAATTATTAAGCTAAATAACCAAATTACATTTACAGTAAAGCTTAAAAATGCTAAAACTAAATTAAGTTTATTGTTATTACTATTAAATTTTGAGGCCCAACGCACTTTTTGGCGTATTAATTGCCCAAACGAAAATTCTGGATAAGTATATACGATAGCGCTTTGGCATTTTAAATAATTTATGGTAGTATTTTTTATTTTTTTTACATCTTCTAAAAACAAAACATCGTCGCCAGAACTAATATGAATATGATTAGTGTAGCCATTTACTTTTTGAAAAATAGATTTTGTGAAAATTAAATTAGCACCATTGCATAAAAATGGTTTCTTGTAATAACTACTCCCGCAAGCTAAAACAGCCAATACGTTATTTTCTATAGCTTGTAAAGCCCATAATAAGCCATTATTATTTGCTATAGCTATGGGTGCAATAATTAGTTGGGAGTTGGTTTGCCTGTAAAAATTACTAATAGTTTTTAACCAAATAGTAGATGTGGTAAAAGTATCGGCATCACGCATTACAATTAATTCGGTATTTACAAATTGCATGGCATACATTATACTTTGTTTTTTGCCTTTTTGTTGTGCGTTACTAATTATTTTGTAAGTAATACCACTTTTTTTTAAAATAAGTTCGGCATATTTTACTGTATTATCAGTACTTGCATCGTTTATTAAAATTAGGTTAAACTTTGTTTTATCATAATCTTGTTTAGCGATAGTTGTTAAACATCGTGCTATATTTTTTTCTTCGTTTCTTGCACAAATAATAATGGTAAGAGCTTCATCATCAAAATTTTGTAGATTATAATATGTTTGTGTTTTAATAAAACCCGAAGCAAAATATATTAAAAAAATACTGTAAACTAACAGTACAAATAGTAATATGTAAAAAAGTACTATCATTTTTTAGGTAACGAAATTTTAAAATTAAAATTTTGTTTTATTAAAATAAAATAACCCACAATGCTGGGTACAACAATATTTAATAACCAAATTAAAATACTCGATAAGGCTAATGCAGCGTTTGAAATACCACAATTTTTAAACACAATTAAGGCTACGGCTGCTCTAATGGCGGCTTCTATAAAGCTTATCATCGGTACAATACTTGTAATTAAAAAATATAACCAAATGCCAAATATTATTTGAACCGAAAATAAACCTTGGTAAAATAAATTAATTAGTAAAAATAGTTGAAAGAAAAATACAATATAACGCAGGGTAGAATAGCCAAATAATTGCACCAATTGTAATTTTGTAAATTGATAGTTAAAATTGGTAATACTATTTTGTTTACTTATTTTTTTAGAAACAAAAGCTAAAACTTTATTTATATTTAATAGGCAAAAAATAAAAACAACAAATACAAATATTGCTAAAGCACACACTAAATACGCTATCCAAATATTATCTGTACTAAAATTTTTAAACTTAAAAAACAATGCAATCATACCAAATACAATACTGATAGCCATTTGAAACATACCCCCCATAAAGTGCAGTATAGTTACAGTAGGACGATTTTGAGGTTTAAAAAAAAATATTTTAGCAATAAATTCGGTTGCACGCGCTGGGGCTAAATTTCCTAAACATACACCACTGTAAACCGATTGCAAGGCTGTTTTAAAACTAATTTCTTCAACAGGTTGTGTAATTATTTTCCATTTATAGGCTTCAATACCCCAATTTACTGGTATTAAAAGTACACACACAATAACATACAGCACTCCTTTAATGGTAAAAGCTACATCACTTAAAAGAACCAGTTTATCAACTGTAAAATCGGTTTTTAATTTGTAATAAATTATACCCAAACTTAAAATACCAATTAAAAGTTTAATTAGTGTGATTACTATTTTTTTAACGTTTAACAAATTAGGCTAAATTTACAGTAAATATGGCAGTGAACGATAGAATAATTTTAGGGATTGACCCAGGGACATTAGTAATGGGTTACGGTATTATTCATATTCAAAATTCGGTTATAAAACCTATTGGTTTGGGTGTAATTAAGTTAGACAAATTAGAAGATCACGCGGATAGATTAAAAAAAATATTTGAACGTACCATTGCCATTATTGATGAGTATAAACCTGATGAATTAGCCATTGAAGCCCCCTTTTTTGGAAAAAACGTACAATCAATGCTAAAATTAGGTAGAGCCCAAGGCGTTGCTATTGCAGCTGCTTTAAGTAAAAATGTACCAATTACGGAATATTCTCCAAAAAAAATTAAAATGAGTATAACCGGTAATGGTAATGCAAGTAAAGAGCAAGTGGCGGCAATGCTACAGCAAATATTAGGGGTTAAAGCCGAGCATGCCTTTTTAGATGCAACGGATGCATTAGGCGCAGCACTTTGTCATTATTATCAAAATAAGAATGCTAGTATTATAGGCAAATCTTACACAGGTTGGAAAGCTTTTTTAACAGATAATCCAAAAAGAAAAGCTTAATAAAAGAAATTATGTCTTTTACTTTCTCTTCAGCGACTAACTATTTTTAAAATAAATTAATAAATATTGCGCAATAATTAATCCATCTACCATTAATAAATAAAAATAATTGTTTCTTTTAACGCTACTTAATGCAGTAATAATTAGGGCTAAACTAAAAACTAAAACTACCGAAAAATTTAAATAATTTATTTGTAAAAAAAAAATTAAAATTAAATAACTACTAACTAAAACAATAGCAATAATTTTAGTTTTTTTTATACCCAGTATTAAAGGAATAGTTTTTATTGTATTTAATTTGTCTGTTTCTATATCCCTGATATCAAACAAAACACATAAAGTACTTATAAAAAAAAACTGTGCAAGTGTATAAATTAGTATTGGTTGCGTAACCTTAAAATTTAAGGGTATTAAAATAGCAATGGTAACAAATACAAAACTTATTAAAAAGGGTTTTAATACGCCATACTTTTTTAATTGTATAGGTGGTAAAAAATACAAAATACTAATTATTGATAACGAAGAATAAATTAATAAATGTTTTATGTTTGTTATAAAAAACGCCCATAAAAAATTAAATGATAATAAGAGTAATAATACAATTATAGTAAGTAATATACGTCTGTTTTTTGTGTACCACACATATTTCGGATTGGTATCGTATTTAGCACTATAATAAAGCCGTTGTAAATTGTATAAAATAAAAGTAGCTATAAAATTAATTATTGCATACTCATAAATAGAATTTGATTGGTTAAAAATTATAGCTGTTTGTAAGGTAACAGCCACACAACAAAGCGCAATAAACACATTAGAATAAATTATAAAGTCTAATATTTTTTTCATTTATTGCTACAAATTTAGTGAAGTAAAAAAGCTATAACCTTTGTTTTACAGCTTCAAACAAAACAATACCCGTAGCTACACTTACATTTAATGAAGCTGTATTACCCACCATCGGTATTTTAACTTGTATATCACTACGTTTTAAATACTCACCACTAATGCCATTTTCTTCACTGCCCATAATAATAGCGGTTGGCTGTTTAAAATTTGCATCGTAAAAATAATTATCTGTTTTTTCGTGGCAACTAATAATTTGTAAACCACTTTCTTTTAAATAATCTATGGTATTTTTTAAATTATCTTCTCGGCATACTTTAATACGATGCAAGGCGCCTGCACTTGTTTTTATGGCATCACCATTTATTTGTGCAGCACCTCGTGTTGGTATTATAATAAAGTCAACGCCGGCACATTCCGCACTTCGAGCCACGGCGCCAAAGTTACGTACATCTGTTATTCTATCTAAAATTAATATTAAGGGTATTTTTCCTTTTTCAAATACATTGGTCAATAATTCTTCAGCGTCGTAATATGTAATTTCGGTTAAATATGCAATTACACCTTGGTGATTTTTATCGGTTAAACGTTTTAATTTTTCGGGTGGCACAAATTGTAAGGGCACCGTAGTGCCTTGTAAAGCCTTACGTAATTGATGAAATAACTCGTTGGATAAACCTTTTTGTAATAATATTTTTTCAATATCCTTGCCAGCTTCTACAGCTTCAATAACGGCACGCATACCAAAAATTAAGTTTTCTTCGTTCATATTTTGTAAAGATAGGGTTTTTGTTTTTTGTGATTGGGATATTTTATTTATAATTATTTAAATGTAATGTTTTATAAACATCGCCAAATCCATTGTATAATTCATTATAAAAAGTTCGCTCATGAAATACTGAAATAAATAAGCCATTTACTTTTTTTACCTCTGTAGCCATTTTCATCAAAGTATCTAATGCTTCATTTGGCGTACTTTTATTATACACAAAATAAGCACCGTCCATTGCGCAAAAGGGTACAAATAATAATTCTGATTTTTTTTCCACACTAAAGTCGTAATAATAAAACGGTTGCGAAGTACCTGCTCTAAAGCCAATTTGAGAGGCAAAACCCATTGTAAAATCAGCTATAATTCCGTTTTTTAGTAATTCATTTGGAGTAGTTTTAATATTAAAACGTAAGTAATGCTGCCTAGAAATAGTTACTTTTTTAGTTATAGATTTTGAAAAATTTAAAGTTTCTTCTTGTAAAATATTTTGGTTAACTGAAGAATTATATGAAGGATGTAAACCAATAATTGCATGTTTATTAAGTACTGTTTTAAATATTTTTGTAAATGACGTTGATGTTGGATTTACAGTTCTATCATACTTAGTACCCGTTTTAAATAAAAAAAAATATATGAGTGGAATATTTTTTTGTAAACAAAATTCTGAGATAGATTCGTAAATATCAAAAGGGTCGGGTTGTTTACCCATTAATACGTTTATTCGCGAGGTTAAATTTTTAAAATTTAGTTTAACAACATCTTTACTTATTGCACCTATTGTTCTTATAAAACCCTTATTTTTAAAGGCAAATAAATTATCTACATCAATAGTACTTATTACTTTAAATTGTTTTTTAGGAAAAATAATTGAGGGATATTTTTTTTGAATTTCAATTTTTAGTGTTTCTATCCAAATTTCTACTACGGGTTTTGAATTAAAATTATATTTTGTTAAAATACTATTATTAGCTTCAAAACGTTGATGCTCATCGGCTTGAAAGCTCTGCCATTCTTCCACACGACTAATTAAATAAAAAACTGAAGAAAATATATCAAAATTTAAATCTCCTATTATATTTTCGTAAAAATAAATTAATTCATGTTTAAAGAAGGGAATAGGTTTTTGTTCTGTAATATTTGTTTCAAAAAGTAAACTATGTGGTTTTATTTTAAAAACAGAATCAATATTTTTTTCGGAATAATTTATTTTTAAACTTGTTGATGATTCAAATTCAGAAATAGTATCAGTTAGGTTATAATTTACTTTTAAAACAGTGTTAAAAATAAACTCGCATACATATTTTAAACGCTCGCTTTTATTATTAACATAAATTATAAAAGTAGGCGCATTTACCTCAACAGTAAGGTTTAACAGTGCATTTAAACCTTCTTTTGTTATCATTTTAAATTGGCTAAAGCTTGTAAAATTCGTTCTGTGGCCTTACCATCCCACAAAGCAGGTACCTCTCCTTTTTTATAAGTGCCATTTTCAATTGCTAAAATATGTTTCTGTATTTCTTCTAAATTAAATGGTAATAAAGTGTTCGAGCCAATATCAACCGTTACGGGGCGCTCCGTATTTGGGCGAAGTGTTAAACAGGGTTTTTGTAAAAAGGTACTTTCTTCTTGTATGCCACCACTATCGGTTAAAATAAACACACAATTTTTCACTAATTTTTGAAATGCAAAATAATCTAAGGGTTCGGTACAAATCAAATTTTTGTTTTCTTCAAATACATTATATAAACCAAATTGTTTTGCATTTTTAATGGTTCGAGGATGTATAGGAAAAACTAATTTATATTTTTGTGTTATATTTTTTATTAAAGTAACTAATTTTTTAAACTCACTTTCTACATCTACCGTTGCTGGGCGATGCATAGTCATTAACACAAAGGGTAAATTATTTATTTTTAAATCGTTTAAAATAGTTGAGGCATTAATATCATTATCAAAAGCCACCATCGTATCAATCATAGTATTGCCTACATAATAAATATCATCTTTTTGTTTACCTTCTTTTAGTAAATATTTTTGGCCACTAGGTTCGGTTACAAAAAATATATCACTTAATTCATCAGTTAATAAACGGTTAAATTCTTCAGGCATACTGCGGTCAAAACTTCGCAAACCAGCCTCAATATGGCCTAATTTAATACTGTGTTTATTAGCAAAAATAGCACCAGCTAGGCTAGAGTTTACATCGCCAGGAACAAGCAATACATCGGGCTTGCCAATTTTATCTGTTAAATCTTCTAATTTAATTAAAATATCGGCAATTTGTTTGTTTGGTGATGCTGGAGCTATATTTAAAAAATAATCGGGCGTTAAGTTAAATTGTTTAAAAAAAACATCGGCCATTTTTTCGTCGTAATGCTGCCCAGTATGAATAATAGTAATTTTAAATTGAGGAAATTTTTGAGCAGCTATTTTTTTAAATTGCGTAACCTTAATAAAATTAGGGCGTGTACCAATTAATATGGCAATAGTTTTAATCATTAATTAATTTTTACTAAATATAAATAAAAAATAAGAAGGTTCTTTAGTTGTAATTTTTTTAAATAAAAAACTTAAAA
>JANYEQ010000101.1 GCA_025363015.1 Bacteroidota bacterium | reverse complement strand
CCAATTTATCTGTTAATTCTTTATCCCCTTTGGCCTTGGCTGCTGCTAATTCATCAGCTGCTTTTTTTGCGGCAGCATCCGCTTTTTCTTTGGCTATTCTGTCTGCTTCGGCTTTTTCTTTTGCTAATTTATCGGCCAGCTCTTTATCGGCTTTGGCCTTGGCATCTGCTGCTGCTTTATCTTTATTTAATTTATCAGCTTCTAGTTTTGCTTTCGCATCGGCGTCGGCCTTTTCTTTTGCTAAGCGATCGGCTTCTGCTTTTTCCTTGGCCAATTTATCTGTTAATTCTTTATCGCCTTTGGCCTTGGCTGCTGCTAATTCATCAGCTGCTTTTTTTGCGGCAGCATCGGCTTTTTCTTTGGCTATTCTGTCTGCTTCGGCTTTTGCCTTAGCATCAGCATCCGCTTTTTCTTTTGCTAATTTATCGGCCAGCTCTTTATCGGTTTTGGCCTTGGCATCTGCTGCTGCTTTATCTTTATTTAATTTATCAGCTTCTAGTTTTGCTTTCGCATCGGCGTCAGCCTTTTCTTTCGCTAAGCGATCGGCTTCTGCTTTTTCCTTGGCTAATTTATCTGCTAATTCTTTTTCGGTTTTGGCCTTGGCTGCTGCTACTTCATCAGCTGCTTTTTTTGCGGCAGCATCCGCTTTTTCTTTGGCTAACTTATCCGCTAGTTCTTTTTCGGCTTTTGTCTTAGCATCAGCGTCTGCCTTAGCTTTAGCGTCAGCATCTGCTTTTTCTTTTGCTAATTTATCGGCAAGTGCTTTGGCATCTGCGGCAGCCTTTTCTTTTGCTAATCTATCCGCCTCCGCTTTTGCCTTTGCATCGGCATCCGCTTTTTCCTTAGCCAGTTTATCCGCAAGCGCTTTGGCATCTGCGGCAGCCTTTTCACGCGCCAATCGTTCAGCTTCTGCTTTGGCTTTGGCATCAGCTTCCGCTTTTTCTTTCGCTAATTTATCGGCTAATTCTTTATCCGCTTTAGCTTTGGCTTCGGCATCAGCTTTGGCTTTTGCAGCAGCATCAGCCTTTGCTTGTGCTTCTGCATCGGCAATTATTTTATTTATGTTTACTATTTGCTCTTTGGGATAAGCTTCGCTTGGTTTAAGTGCGGAGGCCTCTTTATATCCGGCTACCGCGTTTTGCCATTCTTTTTTTTGAAATGCTTTATCTGCATTTTTTAAAGCGGCTTGGTAACTTGCCTCTTTTTCTTTTTCTTTATTTTTTGCTACTTTTTCGGCTTCTTTTATGGCTTGTAAACCTGCTAACATTTGATCTAGATAAGCAGCATCATAGCCAAACTTATCTTTAGCTGGAATGTAATTAAACTTAGTCATTGGTTGATTTAAAAGAGAATAATCAACTCCTTCATAACGTTTATTTAGGCTTAAACTAGCTTCAATAATGCCAAATTTAGTTAGACTTTTTTCTTCGGGTACGCCTTGGGTATTTATAGTAAATCGTTTAGAAACATAACTATCTTTAGAAACAGTAACCAAAAAATCGCCCCCTAAGGGTACTTCAAAACTATATTTACCACTACCATCACTTGTCGTGTTAATAAAGGTTTTACCACTTTGGGTAACCAAAACAGCCGCCCCGCTCAGGTTACCAGTTTCGTCGGTAACTTCGCCTAATATGGTTACATTAACTTTTTGTTGTGCAAAACAAGTAGGGGTGGCAATTAACAAAAAAAATATGTAGCAAAATTGTTTTAAGTTCATAAAAACTTCAAGTTCATTAAATTAGCAATAAATTTACATAAAATTACTTAGAGCGTGTTTAAAATTCATCTAATTATTTTTGAATACCGCTTTTTGACTACAAATTCGTTAAATTGTTTTAAATAGTTAGCTTCACTATCTTTACAGAATAGAAAATATACAGCTAGCCTCGCTAAAAAAACAAAACAAAGAATAAACTTAAACAAACTCTTACACTTTAGATGCCAAAAAATAATACTTCCATAAAAAAAACTGCAATTTTTAGTTATTGGGAACTAAACCAATATTTTAAAACTTACGATTTAATAGTAATTGGAAGTGGAATAGTAGGTTTAAGCACCGCAATAAGTTTTTTAGAAAAGTATAAAAACGCAACCGTTTTAGTGTTAGAACGAGGTATTTTGCCAAGCGGAGCAAGTACAAAAAATGCTGGCTTTGCCTGTTTTGGTAGCCCAAGCGAATTACTAAATGATATAAAAAACACTAATGAAGATGTAGTATGGCAAACTGTAAAAATGCGTTGCGATGGTTTAAATTTGCTACAAAAACGTTTAGGTAAAAAAAATATTGATTATAAACCTTATGGCGGTTTTGAACTGTTTAATGACGCACAACTTTTAAACGAATGCCTTGAAAAAACAGATTATTTAAACAAAAACATAAAACAAATTATTGGTAAAACAAATTGTTACAGTAATGCAACTAAAAAAATAAATTATTTTGCTACTACTACTGGTATTTTAAAAAATAAATACGAAGGGCAAATAGATACTGGTTTAATGATGAAAAATTTGATTTTATTAGCCCAACAAAAAGGAGTTGTAATTTTAAATTCAATAGGCGTTACTGCATTAAATGATGTAGGTAACGTGGTAGAAATTTTAAGTAATGTAGGTGCTTTTAAAGCTAAAAAAGTAGTAGTGGCTACCAATGGCTTTGCCACACAACTATTAAACATAAAAGATGTAAAACCCGCTAGGGCGCAAGTATTAATTACAAAGCCCATTAAAAATTTAAAAATTAAAGGTACTTATCACTATCAACAAGGTTATTATTATTTTAGAAACATACATAACCGTGTTTTATTTGGTGGCGGTAGAAACCTTGATTTTAAAGGCGAAACAACTACTGAACTACAATTAAATAACACTATTCAAGCCAAGTTAACAGAACTTTTAAAAACTATCATTTTACCAAACACTGTTTTTGAAATTGAGCATAGGTGGAGCGGGATAATGGGTGTAGGGGCCGAAAAAAAACCCATTATTAAAAATATTAGCACAAATGTTGTTGCCGCTGTAAGAATGGGCGGAATGGGCGTTGCTATTGGTAGTTTAGTAGGCAAAATAGCTGCCGATAAAATTTAAAAAATAATATTAGTATTTGGTTTAAATTTATTTACAATCTTTACATGATTATGTATAAAAAATGGTTTATTATTTTTGTAATTGTTTTTATAATTATACCAAAAAACAGTGCGCAAACCAATATTGATAGCCTAAAAATAGAGCTATCAAAAACAAACAATACTAGTAAAAAGGCAGATATTTGTTTTAAGTTAGGTAGGGTTTATTTAATAAATAAAAGCGATTTTGAAAAGGCGTTGGCGTTTTATTCTAAAGCTGAATTAAATGCGCGTTTAGCACATAATGATACCCTGTTTTTAGAAACTTTAATAAATAAATATTACTGTTTTGCAAGGCTGTATTCAACCGAAGGTATAGATTCTAATACCAAACTTATTCAAAAACTAAGCACTTATTTTCCACAAAAAAACAATCGATTAAACGCCAAGTATTATGTGTTAATAGGTGATGAGGCGGCCGATTCGGATATTCAGAAAGGATTAAACTACTATTTAGAAGCCAAGAAATACTTTATTTTAGCAGGCGTAAAAAACTTATTTGCTATCGATCAGCGCTTAATTAGGATATACCAACGATCAAACGAATACAGAAAAACCCTAAGTATTTTAAAACCATTTGTAACCCAATTTAAGGAACGAAAATTATATAAGGATTTAAACCAGGTATATCATAATATTGCCGTCGCTTATTATAATTTAGAAAACGATAGTTGTATTTTTTATTTTAACGAATCGGCAAATTTTGCATTATCTAATTTTGGCGATACCGCTACTTTTTTAAGTGATAACGTTTTATTAATTGATTATTTAATTATTAATAAACAAAAATTTGGCGAGGCAGAAATGCGATTAGCAAACTGTAAAAGAATTATTAAAGCTTTTTCAAAACCATTAGATAAAATAACCATTAGTAATATTTATGGGCTTAGTGGCGATTTATTCAAAAACAAAACCTCTTTAACTTCGGGCGATTTAACCTCTACAAAAGAAAACATAAAACAGGCGATTGATTATTATAGATTAGCTTTAAATCAACTTAAAACAACAGAAGGTTTAATCAGCGAAAGGTCAAATATTCAAATTTTATATACAAGCCTTTCTGACTGTTATGTCAAAATAAATCAGGCTGATAGTGCTTTATTTTATTACAAAAAAGCTATTGCTATTAACGATACCATCACTAAAACGCAAAACGATAAAGCATCAAAAGAGCTACTTGCAAAATACGAAACCGAAAAAAAAGATACAGAAATAAATTTATTAAATGAAAAAAATAAAGTATTTGATAGTGAAAGCAAACAAAATAAACTTATAATACTTGGTGCTATTATTATTGCGGGCTTATCAATGATTAGCTTGTTCATATTTATTAATCGTTATAGAATAAAGAAAAAAGCAAACGATATATTACAGGTGCAAAAAAATATTATTACACAAACTAATAAAGAATTAATTAAGCGTAATAATTTAATACAAGAAAGCATTGATTATGCTGCAATTATTCAACAATCTATTTTACATAACGAATTAGTGTTAAGTAAAAACTTAAATGATTTTTTTGTAATAAACAACCCTAAAGAAGCTGTTGGTGGTGATTTTTATTGGGTACATACCTCCGAAGTAACAAACAACATATATATTGCTGTTGCTGATTGCACAGGGCATGGTGTTCCAGGATCTTTAATGACACTTCTGTGTAACAATGTTTTTAATCAAATCATCGATAAAGAACCCGACATTACAGTGAGTAATTTTTTATCTATTGCTAATAAAAAAATATATAATAGCTTTAATACAGATAAAACATCTCAAAAATCAACAAACGGAATGAATGTATTACTTGTTTGTATTAATAAAACAAATAACACGTTAACGTATGCTGGAGCCAAAAACGCTCTTCTTATTACAAAAATGAGTAATGGAGTACAAGAATTAAAAGTAGATTTATATTCTATTGGCTACTTGCCCGAATTTACATTTACCGAATACACAACGGTTTTAAATAAAGATGATGTATTGTATTTAACTACAGATGGCTTTGCAGACCAAGTTGGTGGATTAGAGAACAAAAAATTTTTAAAATTAAATTTAATAAAACATTTAAAAGCCATTTACCATTTACCTATGGCGCAACAAAAAATAGAACTGCGCAATACCTTTATAAATTGGAAAGGTGCTAACGAACAAAAAGATGATGTGTGTTTACTAGCAGTAAAAATAACGTAACAAAACGTTATTAGTAGCTATAATAATCTTTCCTTATAAAATACTCAGCAGCATTTAATAATTGTTTCGTTTGTTTTTCTAACGAATCGGCTTTTGGTTTATTTCTTATATAATAATCTTGTGGGTTTAAATCCCAAAATTGTTTTAACCGTTTTGTTTTTTGTGTTATTAACTCATAAAAAAAGAAACCATCATTTGTTACACAACCAATTTTATCATCAGCACTAAAATAAACAAAGGGATGTTTTTGTTTTAAAATATTTATGCCAAACGTTGTATTGGTAAATTGTAAATTTAATAGTCCTGCTACCGTACTTATTATATCAGGCTGATAGCCTACATTATGGTTTGTATTGGGTAATAATGTATTTGGTTTGTGTAACACAAGCGGTATGTTATGAAAACTTAATGGCATCTCATAACAGCCATCGGTAGCATAACCATGGTCGCCTAAAAACACAAATAGTGTATTGTTGTACCAGGATTGTTTTTTTGCAGTTTGCATAAATTGCCCTAATGCCCAGTCGGCATATTGTGTGGCGCGTTTCTCTTCGGTAGTTGCCGTTGGTTTAAATGGTATATTTTTTGGTATTGCCCACGGACCGTGGTCAGAACCCGTCATAATAAAACTTAAAAAAGGTGTTGATGAATCTGTTTTATTTGTGGTATTAAAAAATAAATTATACAATTCGTGATCAGGCACACCAGTAGCACTTAATGTTTTTTCTTTTGGTAAATTATCTGAGCTGAATATTTTTTTATAGCCATTTTGAGTAAAAAAACCTTGCATGTTATCAAAATGTGGGTCGTGGGTACAATAAAAAAATGTTTGATAATTTTGTTGTTCCAATAAATTACCTAAGGTGATAAATGGTTTTTTAGTATAACGCCTTAAACCATGTTCAACAAGCATACTTGGGTAGCCCGAAGCTGTTGAAAATAACCCATTAAAGGTGTGAATACCCGATGAAAAAAAGCGATCAAAATAAACCGATTCTTTTACAATGTTATTAAAATTAGGTGTTAACACTTCGGTGCCATTAGCGCCCATTTTGTAAGTGCTCATACTCTCCATACATATAATAACAACGTTGTAGGGTTTAAAAACAGAATCTTTATTTTCAACACGGTTAATGTTTTTTTGATAAGGAGATAAAATTCCTAAATAATTTCTTGCAGTAGCAATACACTCATCAATATTTGCAGGCACAATATAGTTTTTAGTTTTTTGAAACAATACAGATCTAAAAAAAGTAAAGTTTGGGTTGAGTGCAATTTGATTAATAAACAAATTATCGCTTATAATTGCCAAGCCCTCGTGGGTAGTACTTTTACCAGATATTCTGCCCCGTGCACCAAAAATTAAAAACGGAATTAATAGCACAAAACAAATACTTGTTTTAAACACTTTGCAGGTATTTTGATGCAATAATAAAATATGTGTTTTAAATACTTTTTTTAAAATTTTATAAATTAACACACACATCAAAATAAAAATTAACAAATAGCCGTAGTAAGAAATATTACCAAAAATTAATTTTAAAACAAAGCTTGGTGATGCTGCCCACAAAAAAGCCTGTTTATTTAGGTGGCTATTAAATTGTTTGTAGTAAGGGAAATCGGCGGCTGATACCAAAGCATATATACAAAAAATTAAAAGTGTAACTACAAAGCTAATTTTATGAAATGCTAATGTTTTTTTATAAAACAATTGGGTTAAAAATAATAGTAAGGTTGGTAAAAATAAAGCGTAAGTACTTGCCACCATGTCAAACTCTAAACCCATTTTAAACGCTTTTAAAATAGTGGCACCATCTATGGCATTATTATCAATGGTTTTAAAACAAAAATAAAAACATATTCGGCAAATAGTTAAAATGCCAAACTGAAGTAAAAACAATTTTAAAAATGTAATTATAAACGCAGGAAAAAATAAAGTAACTTTTTTTAGCATGGTTTTAAAATAATTAAAAAAGCCATATAGTTTTATATGGCCTTTTTGCGTTTTATAATTTAGTGTATTAACCTAAGTCAAATTTAATACCTTGTGCCAACGGTAAGGTGTTGCCATAATTTACAGTATTAGTTTGTCTACGCATATAAGCTTTCCAAGCATCACTACCACTTTCGCGGCCACCGCCTGTTTCTTTCTCGCCACCAAAAGCACCGCCAATTTCGGCACCACTTGTGCCAATGTTTACGTTTGCAATTCCGCAATCGCTTCCACTAGCGCTTAAAAACAACTCTGCTTCGCGCATGTTTAAAGTCATTATAGCGCTTGATAAACCTTGCGGTACATTGTTTTGCATGGCAATAGCATCTTGTAATGTTTTGTATTTCATAATGTATAATACAGGGGCAAAGGTTTCGTGCTGTACAATTTCCATATCGTTTTTAGCTTCGGCAATTGCTGGTTTTACATAACAACCGCTTTCATAACCATTGCCTTCAAGCACTCCACCGGCAACAATAATTTTTCCACCCTCGCTAATTACGCGCTCTAGGGCATTCAAATAGCCTTTTACAGCGTCCTTATCAATTAATGGACCTACATGATTTGTTTCTAATAAAGGATTGCCAATTTTTAATTGGGCATATGCTTTTACTAATTTTTCTTTTACTTTATCATAAATACTCTCGTGAATAATTAAACGGCGCGTAGTGGTACAACGTTGCCCAGCAGTACCTACAGCACCAAATACAGCGCCAATTAAGGTTGTATCTAAATCTGCACTTTCGGTTATAATAATGGCGTTGTTACCGCCTAATTCCAAAATAGATTTACCAAAACGCTCTGCCACTTTTGCCCCAACAATTCTTCCCATTCTTGTACTACCTGTAGCACTTATTAAAGCCACGTTTGTATCTGTGGTTAATAATTCGCCAATACTTCCATCGCCATTAATTAAACTACTAATCCCTTCAGGCAAATTATTTTCTTTAGCAACTTCGTTCCAAATATGCTGACAAGCTACTGAGCATAATGGGGTTTTTTCAGATGGTTTCCAAATACACACATCGCCACAAATCCATGCCAAGGCACTATTCCAAGCCCAAACCGCTACAGGGAAATTAAAGGCAGAAATTATGCCTACAATGCCAATAGGGTGCCATTGCTCCATCATACGGTGGTTGGCACGTTCGCTTTGAATGGTTAAACCATATAATTGGCGAGATAAGCCTACAGCAAAGTCGCAAATATCAATCATCTCCTGCACTTCGCCCAAACCTTCTTGGTACGATTTCCCCATTTCGTAAGAAACTAGTTTTCCCAAATCGGCTTTTTTTGAACGTAATTTATCACCAAATTGTCGCACATATTCTCCACGCTTTGGTGCTGGAATTAAGCGCCAATGTGCATAAGCATCATTAGCTGTAGAAATTATTTTTAAATAATCGGCTTTAGTACCTGTTTTCACTTTGGCAATTAATTTGCCATCTACAGGGCTGTGCGATTCCAATTCAGGGCCATTTGCAAACCAGTTTTGACCAGTAGAACAACCGCTATTTATTTCTTTTAAGCCTAAAGCTTTTAATACGTTTTGCATAATTTTTTATTGTGAGCTCAAATTTATGCTTTTGTTTTAATTAGTAAAATTTATATACTAACAAGTTTTTTAATAATAGCTTGTAATAGCGTATTGTTTAAATTGTAAATTTGATAGTTAAATGCTGTGTAAATATATATGTTGTATCAAAAAAAAATAATGCTACTTGGTAGCGGTGAGTTGGGTAAAGAACTTGTAATTGCTTTACAGCGCTTGGGGCAATATGTAATTGCTGTTGATAATTACGAAGGTGCGCCCGCCATGCAAGTTGCCCACCAGTTTGAAGTTATTAATATGTTGGATGGCGACGCTTTAGATAAAATAGTTGCCAAGCACCAACCCCATTTAATTGTACCCGAAATTGAAGCCATACGTACTGAACGTTTTTACGATTACGAAAAACAAGGCATAACAGTAGTGCCAAGTGCTAAAGCTGCCAATTTTACTATGAATAGAAAAGCCATACGTGATATAGCAGCAAAAGAATTAGGCTTGCGCACCGCCAATTATTTATATGCAACTACTTTAGAAGAATTTGAAATTGCTGTTACAAGAATAGGAATCCCTTGTGTGGTAAAACCTTTAATGAGCAGTAGTGGCAAAGGACAAAGTGTTTTAAAGGAAATCACTGCTGAGGCTTTAGCAAAAGTTTGGAACTACGCCATGGAAGGTTCGAGAGGTGATTATAAAGAAGTTATTGTAGAAGAGTTTATTCCTTTTGATTCTGAAATTACATTGTTAACCGTTACTCAAAAAAACGGTGCTACTTTGTTTTGCCCGCCCATTGGGCATAGACAAGAGCGGGGCGATTACCAAGAAAGCTGGCAACCCTGTGTCATAAGCGATACAGATTTAAAAGAAGCACAACACATGGCCGATAAAATTACCCAAGTATTAACTGGTTTTGGTTTATGGGGAGTAGAGTTTTTCTTAACACAAAAAGGCGTTTATTTTAGTGAATTATCACCGCGCCCACACGATACAGGCATGGTAACCCTTGCCAATACACAAAACTATAACGAATTTGAACTACATGCCCGTGCTATTTTAGGCCTCGCCATTCCTCAAATTAATTTAGTAAATGTAGGGGCATCGGCGGTGGTGTTAGCTACTGATGAGGGTACAAATCCTAATTTTACTGGCATTGAAGCCGTTTTAAAAAATATCAATACAGATGTTAAGGTGTTTAACAAGCCCAGCACAAGGCCTTATAGACGAATGGCGGTTGTACTTTGTAATGGTTCAATAACCGAAAATGTAACCTCAGTTAAAGA
This sequence comes from Bacteroidota bacterium, assembly GCA_025363015.1. GTDB lineage: Bacteria > Bacteroidota > Bacteroidia > B-17B0 > Aurantibacillaceae > Aurantibacillus. The sequence goes on along the minus strand of JANYEQ010000101.1, from coordinate 39,158 downwards.
AAAAGCAATTCAACTATCTAAACAAATAGAGGTAACAAGTGTATGAAAAAAATAATTATAGTGTTTTTAATTTTTAATTTAAGTACAAAGTCGCAAACCGTTGGTGTCTTTTTTGTACCACAAAATAGCTTACTTCATAGTTTGCCTTTAAACGATTCTGCTACCTACTACCAATGCCATGTAGAACAGGCGATACAGCAACTATCAACCGCTAGTGGGCAAACCATAACCTCTAAGCCACAAAAATTTACTATTACCGAAAAATTTGTAGTTATAAAAACCGATTCGGTAAATTACAAAGTACGTTATTATACATCATCGTTAACGGCATTTCCTAACCGTAAATTTTCGGGTTTAAAAATTAGAGAAAAAAAATATTGGGAATTTAAAAAAGAAACTGAGTTTGTTTTAACTCCAACCAATTTAAAATATTTAGTAGCCCTTGAAACTAAAGGAAGAGAAACAACTGAATACGATTTTGCAATTACAAAATATACTACCAACCAATTAATTATTAAAACCAAAAAAGCCTTTAAACAATTGGTGTTTGATGGCGATTATGTACTATCACAATTATTTAAAAAATAATATTGTAATTTTTAACATCCGTTTTAATTTTTAATCTCGAAATTTGTTTAAAATATAATTTATGTCAACTACTGTTATACACAAAGCCAATACGCGCGGGCACGCCAACCATGGTTGGTTAAACGCTTATCACTCATTTAGTTTTGCAAGTTATTATAACCCTGAGCGTATGCACTTTGGCGTGTTGCGGGTTTTAAACGACGATACCATTGATGGTGGCATGGGTTTTGGTAAGCACCCACACGGTAATATGGAAATTATTACCATAGTGTTTGAAGGGGAATTAAAGCACCAAGATAGTATGGGAAATAGCGCTGTAATTAAAGCGGGCGATGTGCAAGTGATGAGTGCTGGCACAGGCATACAACACAGCGAGGTAAATAATTTACCACACCAAGCCGTAAAGCTGTTGCAAATTTGGGTGTTTCCTAACCAAAAAAATGTAACCCCACGTTACCAACAAATTTCTTTAAACAAAGCTGATAGAAAAAATAATTTACAACAAGTTTTATCGCCCAACCAAAACGATGATGGCGTGTGGATACACCAAAACGCCTGGTTTTATTTAAGTGAGTTAGAAAGTGGTAAAGAAGTAACACATAGTTTAAAACAAAAAACAAATGGTGTTTATATTTTTGTGTTAAGTGGAAACATACAGGTTAATGGCGAAGCATTAGAACGTAGAGATGCTATTGCAATTAGCAATACAGAATTAGTTACAATTAAAGCAGAGGAAAACTCAGAATTTTTGGTGATGGATTTGCCTATGGGTTAGTTTTTTAATTCCTCAATAAATTTAGTAATCGTTATTTCTTTTATATCCTGATAGAATTAAAAGTGCGGTTATACACAGGTGGGGTGGCAGGGCGTTTCACTGAGCGTGCGTTTGAGGGAATTAATTTTTCTTTGAAAATTAAGTGTGGGCAGGCAGATTGAAACGCCTTGATTTTTTGTTTCTTTTTTATTTAAGAAAAAAGAAAGTAAAAGACTTTAAAAAATAAATATATGAATACAAACAATATAACAACGCAGGTTTACAAAACCTGCGTAGCGGTTAATTTGATGGATGTAGAGCGTGAGGCTGACGCAACGTTGCGCATGTGAGGTAAGAAAATAAAATAGTAAATGAGAAAAAAATTATTAATACTTAGCCCCGCCAATACCAATGTTTTCAATAGGATGCCAGGTGGTTTTAATTTCTTGTAAATCTAAAATTAAATAAGGGTTTTGGTTTTCGTCTTTGGTCCAATCTTTATCCCAAAAAAATGGGCGCTTTACATTTAAAGAAGCGTTTTCTGCAATTGTTTTTGTCTCCTCTTTATTGTCGCGGCAATACACCACAGCGTTTACATCCATGTGGCTTGAGAAATGGCTGTGTAACTCACTGCAAGTTCCGGTTAAAATATTTACAACGCCGCCTGGTAAATCGCTTGTTGCCAATACTTCGGCAAGGGTAATGGCACACAGCGGCAGTTTTTCGGATGCTAAAACCACACAAACGTTTCCGCCAGCAATAATAGGGCTTATAGTACTTACCAACCCTAACAGACTAGTATTTTCGGGCGCAATAACCGATACAACGCCTGTTGCCTCAGGTACCGAAAAATTAAAATGCGAACTTGCCACAGGGTTTACGGCACTAAATAATTGCATGTATTTATCGCACCAACCAGCGTAATGTACTAATCTATCAATGCTTTGTAACACTTCGGTTTCAGCAGCTTTTGTGGTAATACCTTGTGTTACTAGTTCTTCTATAAATTGGGCTTTGCGGCCTTCTAACATTTCTGCAATGCGGTACAATATTTGGCCACGGTTAAATGCGCTTTTGCCGCTCCAACCAACAAATGCTCCGCGTGCAGCAACTACTGCGTTTCTAAAATCTTTTCGAGAAGATAAACAAACGTTGGCAATGGTTTGATTTTTTTTGTTTTTTAATTCGTAATAACGTCCGCTTTCAGTTCGCGGAAAAGCGCCACCAATATATATTTTGTAAGTTTTTAAAACATTTAATCGTGCCATAATGTGGTATTGTTTTTTAGAATTTAAATATAATAATAAAATTTAAACCCCTATGTTTTGGGAATAGAGAAAGGGAGCCTTACATTTAATTTAAATTACTGAGCGCCAGAGTATCTATTTTTAATTTAGATTCGGTACTAACGTTTAGTTTGTTTCGGTTAATCCACTCGGTTAGTGCTATAAAAAATTGTTGTTTATTGGTTATATGTGTTAATTTTATTTGATGCGACTTTTTGTTTTTTGTTATAAAGTAAAAAATATCGTGCCTAAACTCTACTAAAGCAATTTGGCTTGCAAATACCCTTACAAAACCTGTTTGTACAAATAAAATATAGTTAGCATAAATGCTTACAAAACACAATTGCTTTTTGTATTTTAAATAGGTTACAATACTTTCGGTTAAAGCAATAATTACACAAATGGGGTATAAATACTGTATGCGCGTTTGCGATGTATAAAGCATTATGGCAAAGGTAACAAACACTCCTATTTTTAAGACCCTAAACATAACATAACTATTTGTAAAATAACTAAAGCGCATTACTGGTAGTGCCGCTTTAAAGGAAGCGTTTAATACCTCGTAACAACTTAAAAAAACATAGGCTAAGCCTGCGATTAGCTGTATTCCCACTAAATCTTTAAAGCTAAACCAACTGTAAAAAAAATTAATTGCCGATAGACCAACTACGCCAAGTAATAATAAGTTTTTTCCAAGTGATGCAATTGCTGAATTCATATTTATTAAACCTTATCTAATGATGTAAATATAGTGAAGAAAACGTTTGTTTATTTTTGAAAATAAAAAACCTATGTTAAAATTTACTGTTTATCGGTTAAATATTGCCATTCGTCAAAATTATTGGTTTTCGCATATTTTTTTCTATATCTTCATATTATATAAACAAACTATTATGGTAAAAAACTTACGGTTCCTAATCACGGTTGTATTATTTACAGCATTTTTAATTTCGGGCAAAGCTCAAAAAAACGCTAATTTTAATTATGGCGATGCGTCTGAAAACTTTTACACCACACAAAAACGTTTAAACAAACATTTTAAAAAATACACTAAAGAATTAGAGCATGAACGCGAAGAAAAAGCCCGTTCAGTTGGTAAACTAAACGTTGGTGCCGAGCAAGAAGAAGAGCTTGCTGGTTTTGAATTATACAAGCGCTGGGAAAATTTTATGGCACCACGCGTGTACCCAAGTGGCGATAAAACATTGGCCTCACGCGCTTATGAAGAGTATCAAAAATATGCCGAAGAATTAAGTGCATCTAACTCTCAAAACAAAAATATTGGTAGCAGTAATTCTGTTTTATCGGCTACGTGGCAACCCATTGGCCCCTTTGGTGATCCTTCTGGGGGTAACGTTGGCCGTATAAACGCCGTGCGATTTGACCCATCAAACGTAAACGGCTTATGGAGTTGTGCACCCGTTGGTGGTTTATGGAGTTCGGCAAATTTAGGCTCATCTTGGAGTACAGCTACCGACCAACTTAGTGTTATTGGTACTTCTGATGTTGTGTTCGATCCTACTAATCCTTTAGTAATGTATTTAGCTACAGGCGATGGCGATGCTGGTGACTCTTATAGTACAGGCGTTTTAAAATCTACCAATGGTGGTTCAACATGGTCTGCAACAGGTTTAGCTTGGACAGTTTCACAAGGTCGAAGAATACGCAAACTATTAATTAACCCAAGTAATAATCTTAATATTTTTGCAGCCTCAACCATAGGTTTACTTCGTTCAACAGACGGAGGAGCCACATGGGCAACAGTTCAGGCAGGTAATATTGTGGACGTGGAGTTTATGCCTGGTAACCCAAACACAGTTTATGCCGTAAGCACTAGCTTTTTTATGTCAACAAACAATGGCGCTACATTTACTACAATAACCAGTGGTTTACCAACTGCCGCATCTAACAATCGCTTGGCAATTGCTGTAACACCAGCCAATTCGGCCTATGTATATGTAGTAGCAAGTAGCTCTTCAAACAGTGGTTTTTTAGGCTTTTATCAATCTACAAATAGCGGTACTACATTTACTGCTAAACCCACATCGTTAAACTTATTAGGTTGGTCTAGTGCTGGTACTGATGTAGCGGCTGGAGGACAAGGCTGGTACACTTTATCTATTGCCGCTTCGCCAACAAATGCAAACGAAGTAGTAGTGGGTGGCGTAAATGTGTGGCATACCGCAAACGCTGGTACTAGCTGGAATTTATTTGGTCATTGGACGGGCTCTGGAGCGCCTTATGTGCACGCTGATATTCATGATTTAATATACAAAAACGGTACTACTTTGTTTGTAGGTTGCGATGGTGGTGTGTTTTATACCAACAATAGTGGCGCATCATTTAACGCTATTAACGGTAATATGAATATTTCGCAAATTTATAAAATTGGTTTATCTGCAAACACTTATAGTTTAGCCATTACTGGGCATCAAGATAATGGCACTAATTTATTTTCGGGTGGTTGGAATCAAACAATGGGTGGCGATGGCATGAATTGTTTTATTGACCAATTTAACAACTCGGTTATGTATGGAGAACAATATAATGGCTCATTTAATCGCAGTACAAATGGCGGCGCAAGTTGGGCAGCAATTACAACCGGAATGACTGGAAGTGGTGCTTGGGTTACTCCTTGGCATCAAGATCCTACAGTAGCAAATACTATTTATGGTGGTCGAAATGAATTATTTAAATCAACTAACCAAGGTACAAATTGGGCACAAATAGGCACAATGGGTGGCAGTGGAAGCATTGTTGAATTTGCAGTTGCACCTTCAAACGCACAAATTATTTATGTTATAAAAGGCAACGCACTTTATAAAACTATAAATGGTGGCACAAGCTGGACAGCCATTACAGGTACTTTACCAACTGGTAGCGCCCAATTAACATGGCTTGCTATAAAAGATACCGACCCTAACACAGTATTTGTTACTTTTTCGGGTTATTCAGCAGGTAACAAGGTATTTAAAACGACAGATGGTGGCGCAACTTGGGTAAACTATTCAACAGGTTTACCAAATTTACCAACCAATTGTGTTACTTACTGGAACGGTACGGCAGGATCTGTGTATGTTGGTTGTGATGTAGGCGTATATTTTAGAGACTTAGCCTCTGCAAGCTGGGTATTGTATAATGCTGGTTTACCAAATACAATGGTACAAGATTTAGCAATATTTTATCCTTTGGGTAAATTACGCGCAGCCACTTATGGGCGCGGTGTGTGGGAGGCTGATTTATATAACACCGGTACATCTGCACCAATTGCAAATTTTGGGTCGAACAAACAAGTTATTTGCCCAGGCGACGTTGTAAATTTTTCTGATTTATCTAGCTTTGTACCTACAAGTTGGAGTTGGGTATTTCAAGGCGGAACCCCAGCTACATCAACCCTACAAAATCCCTCTATTACCTACAATACTGCCGGAACCTACAGTGTTTCACTATCGGCCACTAATGTTAATGGCACAAGTGTAATGACAAAAACAGTGTACATTACCGTGTCACCTACAAATAACATTTTACCTTTAGTTGAGGGCTTTCAAGGAGTAGCCTTTCCACCAACAAATTGGCAAAATTACGATGCTGGAACCGATGGTTTAGTTTGGACAAAAAATGCAAGCGTTGGTAAAGCAAGCACAGCCTCATTATTTTACGATAATTACAATTTAAATTCGGCTGGTATTAGAGACGAAATGCGTACGCCAAAATACAACTTTACAGGGTACACCACTATTAAAATGTATTTTGATGTAGCTTACGCCCGATATGATGCACAATACAGCGATTCATTAGCAGTAATGGTTTCTACCAATTGTGGGCTATCCTTTACACAGGTTTATTTAAAAGGTGGTGTTCCTTTATCTACCGCCCCTGATTATTCAACCGCACTGTTTGTACCAACCGCAGCACAATGGCGTACCGATACTGTGTATTTGACATCGTATGCGGGTAATAGTAACGTAATGATTGCCCTGCAAAACAGAGGACGTTATGGGCAAGGTTTATATATTGATAATATTAACATTACGGGTGCTGTTGCTGGTTTGCCCCCTACAGCAAACTTTGCTTATGCCGCCAGTAACCCATGTAGCGGGCAGGCAGTAAACCTTACCGATATGAGTACTAATTTACCTACCTCTTACAACTGGACAATGACGGGGGGCACACCCAACACTTCAACTGCAGCCAACCCAACGGTAAGCTATGCAGCGGCTGGTAATTATGTGGTAACCTTGGTGGCTACAAATAGTAATGGTAATAGTGCACCCATGTCTCAAACCATTACAGTAGGTGCAACACCTACCTTAGCGGTAACAAGTCCAAGTATTTGTTATGGTTCTAACACTACGGTTAATGCAAGTGGTGCTAGTACTTATTCATGGAGCACAGGCGCCTCTTCAAATTCTATTTCGGTATTACCAAATTTTACATCGGTTTATACAGTTACAGGCACTACAGGATTTTGTAAAGCAGTAAAAACAACTACTGTTACCGTTAACCCTTTACCAAATGTGGGTACAGCCGATACAACTATTTGTGCTGGCACCGCTGCTAGTTTAAATGCGAATGGTGCAATATCTTATACCTGGAGTACTGGTGCAACGGGTAGTAATTTAGTAGTTAGTCCTACATCGAACACAAGCTATACGGTAACAGGTAGCGATGGAACGTGTAGTAATATAAATATATCTAATGTTACTGTAGTAGTGTGTACAGGCATTTCAAACCTAACAAACACGGGTTTAAAAGATGGTATTTATATAGTGCCTAACCCTAACAATGGTAAGTTTAATATTGTTACTGAGGTAACCGATGTTTTTAGCATTACTATTTATGATAATATAGGGCAAGTAGTACAAACCCTACCAACTGCAAAAAGCAATATAGCTATTGATTTAAGTAAGTATGCACGCGGTATATATAATATCGTATTTAAAACAACTACCATTTACAAAACCATAAAAGTGGTGGTTAATTAATTATTTTTAATGGTTTTTTAACCTAACCCCACAATAATATTGTGGGGTTTTGTTTTGCCAAAAAAAATTAAATAATTGGCGCATATTTTGTAAGTACAATAACAATAAATATATTTACCATAAATAAAGTTAGTATGAAAAAATTATTTTCGGTTATATTAATAGGGGCAGCAAGTTTTGCTTTTGCGCAACCAGGTAAAAAAGGCAAAGAGCCTTCAATGGCTCCTAGCCTGTATAAAGGATACTATTGCAATTTAAAAGGCGATACCGTGCGCGGAGAGGTGGCTGTTAGTAACGAAAGTCCATACGATATTTATAAAGGTTTTTCATTTAAAGTTGGCGCTGGAAAAATAACACCCATAACGAGTAAAAAAGCTAAATCATATGGTTTTAATGGCAGACATTTTACCGTAATACCCTTTGATAATGGCGAAATTTATATTGAATATTTAGCAAAAGGCCGTTTAAATTTTATGGAGTATAAATACCCAGATACCAAAGCTGGTGAGCCCGTAACAGAAAGCACTTATTTTATACAAGACACCCGTCCTGACGAAAAAAATGCAGAGTTAAAGGAGTTAAAACAAATTTCGCAAAAGTTTTATAAAAAAGACATTAAACCGTATATGAAAGACCAAATTGTAACCTGGAACGATTTGGATAAATTTTCTTTTAATAAGGAAGCTATTGTAAATGCTATTAAAGAGTTTAATAAATTTTACGAAACCCCTGCGGAATAAATAAAACACTTTTTTAGTCGTTTTAAGAACAGCGTTAAAAAAATGTTTAACCGAAAATTGTAAACAATTACACTTACATTTGTAGCAAATGTATATACTACTCTTTTTTCTTGCTCACTGGTTTTTGTCTTTATTTTGCCAAACCTTTTTTTTACACCGTTATGGTTCCCATAAAATGTTTATTATGGGTAAATTTTGGGAACGTTTTTTTTATTTTTTTACATTTTTAACCCAAGGCTCTTCTTTTTTAAATCCTCGTGCTTATGCCATTTTACATCGCATGCATCACGCTTATAGCGATACTGAAAAAGATCCTCACTCGCCCCATTTTTTTAAAGATGTTTGGCAAATGACCATGCATACAAAAGATATTTATTTAAACTATGCCAAACATAATGTTGAGCCTGAAAAAGCCTTTAGAGGTAATTACCCCGAATGGAAAACACTTGATAAAATTAGCGATATGTGGGTGGTTAGACTTTTATTTGGCGTTTTATATACTTTGTTTTATGTAAAATTTGCCACCTCTCCATGGCAATATGCTTTATTGCCAATTCATTTTTTTATGGGGCCTTTACATGGCGCTATTGTGAATTGGTGCGGACATAAATACGGTTACAGTAATTATGATAACGATGACCATAGCAAAAACACTTTGCCTTTAGACTTTTTAATGCTGGGCGAATTGTTTCAAAACAACCATCACAAAAAACCAAACAGTGTAAATTTTGCACAAAAAAAGTTTGAGCTCGACCCAAGTTATATTATTATTAAATTTATGAGCCTGGTGGGCATTATTAAATTTAGAAAACAAGAATAATGAATAATTTTTTATCTATTTATTTAATAAGTTGGTTAGCTGTTGCTCTTATAATGACTGGCATTTATTTATGGGCATTAAAAATAAAAAATAATGGTATTGTAGATATATTTTGGGCATTTAATTTTTTAGTAATTGCAATTATTATTTGGCTTTTAGCAAACGGTTATTCTACTCGAAAAAACAGTGTATTTATACTATCATCTTTATGGGCCTTACGTTTAGGCATTTATTTACTAATACGAGTTGGTGGGCATTTAAAAGTTGAAGAAGGAAGATACAAAGCGCTGAGAGCCGAATGGAGCAGTGCTAAGTTTTTTGGTTTTTATCAAATGCAAGCCTTTTCAAATGTATTTTTAGCATTGCCTTTTTTTATTACATCCTTAAATCCAAACCCTTCAATATCTGTTATTGAATACATTGGAGCAGCGTTGTGGTTTATTGCTATTTGTGGCGAGGGCATTGCCGATTGGCAACTAAGTTATTTTAAATCTAAACCCGAAAATAAAGGCAAGGTGTGCCAATACGGTTTATGGAATTATTCCCGTCATCCAAATTATTTTTTTCAGTTATTAATCTGGGTAAGCGTTAGCGTTTTTTCTATTTGCAGCCCCTATGGTTATTTAGCTATTTTATGTCCTTTAAGCATTGGTTTTTTATTATTTAAAGTTACTGGCATACCTATGACAGAAGAACAGGCAGTAAGAAGCAAAGGCGAGGCTTACAAAACGTATCAAAAAACAACTAGCTCTTTTGTTCCATGGTTTAAGAAAGTTTAAACTTTTACAATCCATTTAAGTAACATCGTTCGTATATTCGTACTATTAAGTATTTAAACTTGTATGTGGTATAACTCTCTTTTAGAAAAAAATAAAATTCCAGATTTTTTGCTTCGTGTTGGCATTCGTAAACTATTAAAACGGCGTTTGCAGGATGAAAATAAAGGAAGCACAGAAATGCAACAAGCACATTTGATGCAATTAATTGAAGAATTAAAAGCATCGCCAATTGCCATAAACACTCAAGAAGCTAACGAACAACATTACGAAGTGCCTACACAATTTTATAAGTATTGTTTAGGTAAACATTTAAAGTATAGTAGCGGTTATTGGAATGCAGGTGTTACAGATATTGATACCTCAGAAAAAGATATGTTAGAGTTAACCTGCCAACGAGCCGATTTACAGAGCGGACAAGATGTGTTGGAACTAGGCTGTGGTTGGGGTTCGCTTTCTTTATTTATGGCAACTAAATTTCCCAAAAGTAATTTTACAGTTGTGTCAAATTCTCGCACGCAAAAAATTTATATTGATGAACAAACGCAACTAAGGGGTATTAATAACTTAACGGTAATTACCATAAATATTAACGATTTTAATTTAGATAAAACATTTGATAGGGTTGTAAGCGTGGAGATGTTTGAGCACATGCGTAACTATCAAAAATTAATGCAGAAAGTGGCAACGCTTTTAAAAGCTGATGGGAAACTATTTGTACATATTTTTACTCATAAAGAATATGCTTACAAATTTGAAGTAATAAATGAAACAGATTGGATGAGTAAGTACTTTTTTACCGGAGGTATTATGCCAAGCGATGATTTATTACTTTATTTTAACGAGCATTTAAGTATTGCAAAACATTGGCACATAAGCGGAATGCATTATGCAAAAACATCTGAAGCCTGGTTACAAAACATGGATAAACATAAAACCGAAATATTGCCCTTGTTTGAACTAACCTATGGCAAAGAAAATGCAATAAAATGGTGGGTATATTGGCGAATTTTTTATATGGCTTGTGCCGAATTATGGGCTTATAATAAGGGCAAAGAATGGATAGTGAGCCATTATTTATTTTGTAAAAAACAATAAGTATGTGGCGTTTATTTTTATTAATTGTTTTATTTTTATTTTCGCTATTGGTACTTTTTAGAGCACCAACAAATTTTTTATGGCGAGTATCTGTTGCTATTACTGAATTTCCACAGCTATTTTTTGGAGTTTCACTATTGCTTTTTATACTTTGTTTTTGGTCGGTTAATTATAGAACGCCCGTTTTAATTATTGCTGGGCTTACAACTATTCTTTATTTATTACCCATTATACAAGCCTATAAACGTGGCAATTATTTAACGGAAGAATTAGCAATCTCATTTCCTACAAAAAATAACCCAACTTTTTTACAAAGCCCCTTTTCGTTTTTTAATTTATTTAGTGGTATTGGCATTAAAACTATTTCGCCTCAAATATTTACCTACAAAACTTTACCCGAAAAAAAACTAAATATTGATTTTTATTCATCAACTACAACTAGTAAATCGCCTTGTGTAATTGTAATACATGGCGGTTCGTGGCGCGAGGGCGATAGTAAACAGCTGCCCGCTTTAAATAGTTATTTGGCAAACAAAGGTTATCATGTTGCTGCTATAAATTACCGCTTAGCGCCCAACTATAAATCGCCAGCACCCGTTGAAGACGTACAAAGTGTTATAAATTATCTAACAACAAACGCACAAAAATTAAATATTGACACTTCTAATTTCGTTTTAATTGGGCGATCTGCGGGTGGACAAATTGCTTTGTGTGCTGCCTACACATTTAATAACAAAAACATTAAAGGTGTTGTGTCGTTTTATGCCCCTGCAGATATGGTTTGGGGCGGAAAAATAAAAGTAAATAGTTGGGTATTAAATACTAACAAAGTGTTTAACGAGTATTTAGGGGGCACCATTGATGAAGTGCCAGAAAAATTTAAAGAAAGTTCGGCATGCGAATTTGTTACTAAAACATCAACGCCAACTTTAATTATTCATGGCGAACATGATGCTATGGTTGCTTATGAGCATAGTGTAAGGTTAAACAAAAAACTATCACAAAATAATGTACAGCACTATTTTTTAAATTTACCCTGTGCCACACATGGTTGTGATTATAATATTAGCGGCCCAAGCGGGCAACTATCTACTTTTGCCATCGAACGATTTATAAATTCAGTAACAACACATTAATGCAAACATTAGCAATTATAGGCACTGGTATTGCGGGTATGGGCTGCGGTCATTTTTTACATAAAAAATATAACATTACCTTGTTTGAACAAAATAATTATGTAGGTGGGCATACCAATACTATTTCGGTAAACGAAGAAAACGAAAACGTATTTATGGATACTGGTTTTATGGTATTTAATTTTGAAACCTACCCACATCTTTGCAAATTATTTAATGACTTAAAAGCGCCTATTAAAAAAACAGAAATGTCGTTTAGTGTGCAACATACACCCAGTGGACTTGAGTACTGCGGCTCGGGCATTAACGGCCTATTTGCACAACGTAAAAATATAGTTAATATTAAGTACATTAAAATGCTAAAAGAAATAACGCGTTTTAATAAAATTAGTGTAAAGATTTTAGATAATTCTAAATACGAAAACTATTCATTAGCAGAGTACATAAAAGAATTTAGATTTAGCGATGAAATGCTTTACAAATATTTAGTGCCAATGAGTTCCGCTGTTTGGAGCACTCCTATCGATAAAATGTTAGATTTTCCGGCGGTTGCACTTATTCGTTTTTTTAAAAATCATGGTTTTTTAGGTTTAAATACGCAACACCAATGGTACACGTTGCACAAAGGAAGCCAATCGTACCGCGAACTATTAATTGCACCCTTTAAAAATAAAATTAAAACCAACGCCACGGTTGTAAACGTAAAACACATAAATAACAAAGCAATCATAACTTTAAACAATAATTCGCAACACGAATTTGATAAGGTGATTTTTGCATCGCATGCTAACCAAACATTAGCCATGTTAGATGCGCCAACAGCTGACGAGCAACGCTTGTTATCGCCTTTTAAGTATGAAAAAAATACAGCCACTGTGCATACTGACGAAAGTATAATGCCAAAACTAAAAAAAACATGGAGCAGTTGGAATTATAGAATTGAAGAACAAAACGGAAAGCCAGTACCAACTACTATTTACTGGATGAATAAACTACAAGGTGTTTCAAAAAACAAAAACTACTTTGTATCAATAAACGCATTACCAAACAGCATTGATAAAGCAAAACTAATTAGCGTAATAGAATACGAGCATCCGTTGTTTGATATACCCGCTATTAATGCACAAAAGCAATTACATATTTTAAACCAAACAGGCCCACTTTATTTTTGTGGAAGTTATTTTAAATACGGCTTTCACGAAGACGCATTTAAAAGCGCGGTAGAGTTATGTGAAAAACTATAATGAACAGTTGCCTATATAAAGCCCAAGTAATGCATAATCGCTTAAGCCCTAAAGCGCATAGCTTTTATTACAACGTGTTTATGTTTTATATTGATTTGGATGAGTTAAGTACTTTAAAAAACAAACTACTATTATTTAGCCACAATACATTTAATTTTTTTTCGTTTAAAGATAAAGAACACTTACAATTGCCTATTGATAACCCAGATAAAAATAAAAACATAAAACAACACATTATTGATTATTTAAAACAACAAGGATTTAACTATACTAATCAAAAAATCATGTTGCTCACTAATTTAAATATTTTAGGGTATAATTTTAATCCTGTTTCGTTTTATTATATTTTAAATACAGATGGCAGGCCATGTTGTGCAATAGCTGAAGTTGGAAATACATTTGGAGAAATGAAGCCTTATTTTTTAGGCGAAGATTTATTTTTAAAAAATAAATTTCATTTAAACACAACAAAGTATTTTTATGTTTCGCCGTTTATAAGTCACGATTCTAATTTTGATTTTACATTATATATTCCTAACCAAAAATTAAACATAAAAATAGATACTTTAAAAAATAACGATAGACTTTTTGTTAGTACGCTTATAGGAACTAAAAAAATATTAAATAATGCAAATTTATTTTGGTATAGCATTCGTTTTCCGTTTTTAACGTTGAGAATAATAACATTAATACACTGGAATGCCTTATTGTTGTGGTTAAAAAAAATTCCTTATCAAAAAAAATCAGATGATCAAGATTTACAACGCAATGTGTTTCGTAAAAAATAATTTAAGCTGTGTTTAAATTCTGTAAGGAATTTGATTCTAATTCGTCTATTTTTTATGTTAAATTTTATGTATTTTTAAGCCCTAATGCAGTCAATTTCTATAACAAAATCAAAATACGGGTTTTACCAAAACTTAATAATTTCTGTTTTATCAAAAATGAAATTAGGAAGTTTAAATTTGACATTGCCTGATGGCGAAACAATTCAATGGGGTGAAAACAACTCAAAAATTAATGCTAACATTCAAATAAAAAATGCTTCCTTTTTTAAACGCTGTGTATTGTATGGCGATGTAGGCTTTGGAGAAGCCTATGTAGATGGCGATTGGGAAACCGATAATATTACCAACTTAATAAAATGGTTTTTGTTAAACGTAGATAATGCGCCTACCATTTCGGGTAGCAACACAACTAATTTTATTTTAAATGTTTTAAAATTTATTAATAAAAATTATCATCAAAAAAGAATTAATAGTATAAGCGGCTCTAAAAAAAACATTAGCGAACATTATGATTTGAATAATCAATTTTTTAGCTTGTTTTTAGATCCCACCATGACTTATTCTTCGGCCTATTTTAAAGAAAAAGATATGACGTTAGAGCAAGCACAATTGGCCAAATACCACCGGCTATGCCAACAACTTCGGTTAAACTCTAGCGACCATGTGCTTGAAATTGGAAGCGGTTGGGGTGGCAATGCCATTTATATGGCAAAACATTTTGGGTGCAAGGTAACTACGGTTACTCTATCAGAAGAGCAATATAAATTAGCCACCGAAAAAATTATTAAAGAAAATTTAGAAGATAAAATAACCGTTTTAATAAAAGATTACCGAAGCATAGAAGGAAAATTTGACAAAATAGTATCTATAGAAATGCTAGAGGCGGTTGGTGCCGAGTATTACGAAACCTATTTTAAAAAATGTGCTCAACTTTTAAAAAAAGATGGCATTTTTGCCTTACAGGTTATTACTAGCCCTGACTCACGTTTTGAAAGTTTTAAAAATGGAGTAGATTGGATTCAGAAACATATTTTTCCTGGATCATTATTGCCATCCGTTTCTGCTATTAATACAGCCATAAATAAAACAAGCGATTTTACTTTGGTTGATTTAAAAGATATAGGCTTGGATTATGCTCACACATTGGCCATCTGGCACAATGCATTTAACGAAAAATTAAATGAAGTAAAGCAGTTAGGTTTTGACGATTATTTTATACGTAAGTGGAACTACTATTTGTGCTATTGCGAAGCTGCTTTTGCTATGCGAAATATAAACGTCATGCAAATGGTTTATGCTCGTCCAAATAATATAATAAGATAAAATTTACAAAAAATTAAAACTTAATTCCCAACAAACACACATCATCAACCTGTTCCATCTCACCTTTCCAGTTTTCAAAATAAGTCGCTAACTTTTCTTTTTGTTCGTTAAGCGGTAAATCATTATAAGCTTTTAATTTTTCCTTTAGGGGTTTATACATTAGTTTTTTGCCTTTAGGGCCGCCAAATTGGTCAGCAAAACCATCCGTGTAAGCAATAAAAGTATCATTAGGTTGTAAATTTGCTTCATAAAGTTTAAACGGCTCAGTGCGCATCCCCATACCAATAGGCATTTTATCGGCCTCTAATTCAATAACCTCGCCATTTCTAATAATAATAGGTGCATTATTGGCAGCAGCATAGGTTAGGTGCTTTGTTTTTAAATCTATTTTCATCAAAATACCGTCCATGCCATCTTGCCCTCCATCTTTAGATAAGTTTTTTATTAAGCGTTGACGTACATGATTTAAAATTTCGTTTGGTTCGGTAATTTTATTTTGGTTAATGGCTTCGTTTAAAAAAGCCATATTTAGCAAACTCATAAACGCGCCTGGTACACCATGCCCAGTACTATCGCAAATAGCCAAATAAAAACAGGTTTCGTTTTTTGTTGCCCAATAAAAGTCGCCGCTAACAATATCTTTTGGTTTAAATATTAAAAAATGATTGGGTAAATATTTATTTAAAAAGGTATCGTTGGCTAAAAGCGTTTGTTGAATGCGTTTAGCATAATTTAAGCTATCAATAATTTCTTTTTGTTTATGCGAAATAATATCTTTTTGTTTAACAACCTCTTGTGTTCGCTCGATTACCTTATCTTCTAAGCCGTGTATTAAATCGTTAATAGAGGCTTGCATTTTTTGAAAGCTTTGTGCTAACGATCCAATTTCATCTTTTCTGGTGTTAGTAATTACTACATCTAAATTTCCTTTTGATAGTTCTAACGCATCAAATTCTAGTTCTTTAATAGGCTTGGTTGCTTTTTTTGAAATATAAAACGATATTATTAAAATAAATAATAATACAAAAACTGACCCTTTTAAAATACTATTTCTTAACTCTAATGTTGGGCTAAAGGCTTCCTCTTCGTCAATTTCACTTAGTAGTACCCATTTTAATCCCAAAACATTTATGGGCTTAAATGCCGATAGTACAGGCACACCACGGTAATCACTAAAAATTAACGCATCTGATTTACCAAGCAACGCTTCTTTAGTACCATATGTTTTTACTTCTTGCAAACCTACCGATGTTTTGTAATTTTTAATTTTACTAATGGTTAGTTTTCCCACGCCAATTTCTGAAAGCATTTTAAAATAATTAGCACTATCTTCAATTAAAAAACGTGATTGGTTGCGTAGTGTAAAATCTTCTCCTACAATATAACTTTCGCCTGTTTTGCCTAAGCCAACGCCCTCCCAATCTTTATTATTAGTCATAATATTATTTATGTTATCAATCGGCATTTGAAAAGCAAGCACACCAATTAGTTTACCCTTATCGTAAATAGGGCAGGCCATAAACGATGCTGGCGAGTTATAGGAAGGAAGGTACTCGGCATAATCAACCAAGGCAACATCTTCGCTATTATTTATTTTGAGTGCTTTATTAAAACTAGTTGCAAGGTTTGTATTACGGTAGGCACCATTTTGTAACGATGATGCAAAATCAATTTCTTTAAATACAGTGTACACCACATCTCCCGTTTCGTTATCAATTAAAAAAATATCGTAAAACCCAAAGCGTTGTAAAAAACTACGAATTACAGGATGAAACTTTTTGTGTGCTTTATTATAAGTACAATTTTGTGGGATTGAATCTAGTAAATGTTTTGAGCCTAATTTATTGGGATTATTGGCAATAAACAGTTGTTGCAGCAATAATGCATTTGGGTTTTTTGGTTCTAAATTTTTTTTATTTACAACGCCAATACTATTTTTATTCAGTTCCGGTATAAAAACAGAATCTATATAGGTGTCCATTTTATTACGCCGACTGGTAAAATTAGTTTCATTAAAAATTAACTCGGTGGTAATTTGTTTAAAACCTGCTTTAAATTGTTTTGTGGCCTCAATAATTGATGGGTCTTCAGAAAAAGAAATAAGCTGATCTTTAATTTGTTTGAAATAACTAATAATTTGTACGGCTTTCATTTCTCTAACCGCCGTTAATTTATTAAAGGATTCTTTTTTTAGGGCTGCTTTAGCATCAACATAACTAATAACACCAGCCACCAGCATTGCCATAAATGCAATACAAAAAAAAGTAATGGTTAACTTAACTCCTATTTTCATTTGTAAGTTTTATTTTTATATAAAAGGTTAAGATAGTGCTTTTAAAAATAAATAAAAACTATTTATTGTTTATTCTATTTCTAAAAGCACGGGGCAATGGTCGCTGTGTACAGCATCTGGCAGTATTACAGAGCGCTTAAGGCGTTTTTGTAAGTTTTTTGTAACTAAATTATAATCAATTCGCCAACCTAAATTTTTACCTCTTGACCCTGCACGATAGCTCCACCAAGTATATTGGTGAGGTTCCTGGTTAAAATACCTAAATGAATCAATAAAGCCACTTTGTATAAAATCTTCCATCCAATCACGCTCTTCGGGTAAAAAACCACTTGTATTCGCATTACTTTTTGGGTTGTGAATATCAATAGGTTTGTGGCAAATATTGTAATCGCCACATAAAATAAGGTTTGGAATTGTTTTTTGAAGTTTTATGATATAGGTTTTAAAATCGGCCAACCACTTTATTTTAAAGGCTTGTCTCTCATCGCCACTACTACCACTAGGGTGGTAAACACTCATAATAGAATAATCATCAAAATCAATACGCAATACCCTGCCCTCAAAATCGTATTCAGCAATACCACAGCCATACTCTACATGTTTGGGCTTTAGTTTTGTAAAAATAGCAACGCCACTATATCCTTTTTTTTGTGCTGGGTACCAATAATGTTGATAACCAAGCGCTTCAAACGGAGCAACATCCACCTGCTCTGGGTTAGCTTTTATTTCTTGCACGCACAGTACATCAGGGTTTGTAATTTTTAACCAGCCAATTAAATCTTTGCCCATAGCCGCACGTATGCCATTTAAATTATATGTTATTATTTTCATTCCGCTATTACCTATTAGTTGAAAACAAAAAAACACAAATTATTTTATACTTTTACATTAAATTTTAATTAAATGCTATTTAACAAACACTTTTTTTTAGTTGTAATTACTTTATGTTTTGTTTCGTGTGGTGTGCCAACTATTGAAGGCCCCGAAGATAAAGTACACGATAAGGTTGAAACAATACCAACAACCCCTATTATAAATTATTCGGTAGTTAATACCTTACCACACGACTCTACCGCCTTTACCGAAGGGTTTTTGATACATGGTGGGCAATTGTTTGAAAGCACTGGTGCAACACCCGAATTGCCACAAACACGCTCGTTGTTTGGTAGCGTTAATTTAAAAACCGGAAAAATAACTGTAAAAGCCGAATTAGATAAAACAAAATATTTTGGCGAAGGCATTTGTTTTTTAAATAATAAGGTGTTTCAACTTACCTATAAAAACCAAGTTGGCTTTATTTACGACGCTAAAACCTTTAAACCCAAAGGGCAGTTTAGTTACTTAAATAAAGAGGGTTGGGGCTTAACAACTAACGGAAAAGATTTAATAATGAGCGATGGTACAAATATTTTAACCTTTTTAAACCCCGAAACGCAACAAATTCTTAAAACCTTAGCCGTAAGCGAAAATAATTTTGCGCTAGACTATTTAAATGAGTTGGAGTATATAAAAGGCTTTATTTACGCTAATGTTTATACTACACATAAAATTGTAAAAATAAATCCCGAAACCGGAAACGTAGTTGCTAAAATGGATATTGAAGAGTTGTACCTTACTGCTCAAAAGCGCTATCCTTACGCAAAAGAAACCAATGGCATAGCCTACGACTCAATACAAAACAAAGTGTATGTTACAGGCAAAATGTGGCCTTGTATGTTTGAAATCAAATTTTAATTTTTTGTTTTTACGCTATTTACTCGTAATAAGGTTAATTAGCGCTTACAAAAACTTTGGCGTGAGTAGTAATATTTTATCCACACAATTGTAACAACTCTATTAATACTCACTAAAAATAAGTTTCTTTATAAAAAATTGAACTAATTTATGAAAAAACTATTATTTGCAGCAATAATATGCATTTGTGTTACTACATTAAAATCGCAAATTACTTTTGTGCCAGGCTATATTGTTAACGAAAAAGGCGATACCCTTAAAGGCGAGGTGAAATTTAATCCTAAAAAAGAACAAGATAACCACAATAAGGTATATTTTAAAGATGCACAGGGCCTACAAAAAAACTATAAGCCTAATAAAATAAAAGCGTATGGTTTTGATAAAAGTCATTATGTTGCTATGGATATTGGTGGCGAAGAAAAATATTATAAAGCCATTGCTCGCGGCGAAATTAGCTTGTACAAAATGATTTTTGAAGAGGTAAAAATGAACGAGTCTAGTTTTGTTGCCGACTATTTTTTAATTAAAAAAGGCGATAAAAAAATGACAGATGTAAAGCCCAATAAATTTAAAAAGCAATTAGGTGAAATGATGAGCGGTGCCGCAGGTTATGTAAGCGATTATGAAGATAGCAAAGTGCTTGATGAAGCAAAAGCAGCTGAGGTAATAAATAAATACAACAATCGCTAAAAATAATTACTGGTAATTTCTATTAGATTTAGCTAATGGCGCAAGATAAAATATTATGTTTCTACGTAAATCCGTGTAATCTGCGAGAAATAAATTAATACAACTTTATAGTAAATTTATGATAACAAAAGATACTCCTAAAAAATTATTTCTGCTTGATGCCTTTGCACTCATTTACCGTTCTTATTTTGCCTTTAGTAATAATCCACGCATCAACTCAAAAGGCTTTAATACCAGTGCTATTTTTGGGTTTACAAATACCTTATTAGAAATTTTAAATAAAGAAAAACCCAGCCACATTGCCGTTGTATTTGATACGCCTGAGCCCACTCAACGTCACATCGAATTTCCTGCATACAAGGCTCAACGTGAAGAAATGCCTGATGATTTAAAAAAATCTATTCCCCTAATAATTGATTTAGTAAAAGGCTTTAATATTCCTGTAATTAGTTTACCCGGTTACGAAGCGGATGATTTAATTGGCACCTTAGCCAAAAAAGCCGAATTGCTGGGCTTTACCACCTATATGATGACGCCCGACAAAGACTATGGGCAATTAGTAGATGAGAATACTTTTATTTACAAACCTGCTCGATTAGGAAATGGTGTAGAGATACAAGGCGTTAGTGAAATTTGTAAAAAGTGGGATATTAAAAACGTTTCCGAATTAATTGATATTTTAGGATTAATGGGTGATAAGGTAGATAATATACCAGGGATACCAGGTGTGGGCGAGGTTACTGCTATAAAATTTATAAAAGAGTTTGGAAGTGTAGAAAATTTATTGGAAAACACCGATAAAATAAAAGGTAAAATGCGCGAAAAGGTAGAGGCCAATAAAGAAATGGCTATACAGTCCAAACGCTTAGCTACCATTATTTTAGATTGTCCCATTGAATTTGAAGAGCACAAATTAATTATGGAAGAGCCTAATAAAGAGGCTCTACGCGAACTATTTACCGAATTAGAATTTAGAGCCATTGCCAAAAAAATATTGGGCGAAGATATTGGTGGGCAGGAAAAATTACCAGCCGAAAAACCAAAAGCAACAACTGTCCCAGATTTATTTAGCGACGATAAGGGTGATAATCTGCAAGCCGTTAGTGCTTTACTAAACCCAGACGGGTTGCTGAGCGCAGTCGAAACAACCATTTTTAACACCATTAACGATGTAGAGCATACTTACGAATTAGTTGATAACAGTGATAAAGTACAACAATTAGTAGCAAAGCTGCAAACCGTTAGTGAATTTTGTTTTGATACCGAAACCACTTCTTTAAACGTAATTGATGCTGAATTGGTAGGCTTATCCTTCTCAATAGATGCGCATTACGGTTACTATGTCCCAATTTCCGAAAATAAAGTGGAAGCCTTAAAACAATTACAATTTTTTATTCCATTATTTAACGATGAAACAAAAACATTAGTAGGACAAAATATAAAATACGATTATCATATTTTAAGTAATTACAACATCGAAATAAAAAATAAATTGTTTGATACCATGGTGGCTCACTTTTTATTTATGCCCGAAATGCGCCACGGCATGGATTTATTAGCACAAACCTACCTCCACTATAAGCCAGTAAGTATTGAGACCTTAATAGGAAAAAAGGGTAAGGAGCAATTAAGTATGCGCTCAGCCCCTATTGAATTAATAAAAGAATATGCGGCCGAAGATGCCGATATTACATTGCAATTAAAACACAAGTTTGCGCCCGAATTAAAAAGTGCCGATGTAGAAACTTTGTTTAATACAGTTGAAATACCGTTAATACGTGTATTGGCAGATATGGAGCGCGAAGGGATTAATTTAGATGTAAAGGCGTTAAGAGAATTTTCAGCACTACTGCAAATTGATATTACAGAAGTAGAAAAACAAATTCAAGAGTTAGCGGGCACTAAATTTAATATTTCATCGCCCAAACAAGTTGGCGAAATATTATTTGATTACTTAAAAATTGTAGATAAGCCTAAAAAAACGAAAACGGGTCAGTATGCCACTGGCGAAGATGTGTTGAGCAAATTAGAGGGTACTCATCCTATTATTTCTAAAATATTAGATTACCGCGAATTGGTAAAGTTAAAATCGACTTACGTTGATACCTTACCCGAATTAGTAAATAAAAACACTAATCGTATTCACACCTCGTTTAATCAAGTAGTGGCTGTTACAGGGCGCTTAAGTAGCGATAATCCTAACTTACAAAACATACCTATTCGAACCGAAAGAGGCAAGCAAATCCGTAAAGCATTTATTCCGCGTGATGAAAATCATATTTTATTAAGCGCCGATTATTCACAAATAGAGTTGCGTGTAGTTGCCAGTATTAGTGGCGACCCCGCCATGTGCGAAGCCTTTAATTTAAATAAAGATATTCATACGGCCACCGCTGCAAAAGTATATGGCATTGCCGAAAGCGACGTTACTAAAGAAATGCGCTACAAAGCAAAAAGTGTAAACTTTGGTATTATTTACGGGCAAGGCGCGTTTGGTTTATCTGAAAACCTTAATATTAGTCGCACTGAAGCAAAAGAAATTATTGATAATTACAAAAAGGAGTTTTCTAGTATTGATAAATACATGAGCGATATGATTAATTTTGCGCGCGAAAATGGTTTTGTAAAAACACTATTGGGGCGTAAACGTTGGTTACGTGATATTAATAGTAACAATGCAACGGTTCGCAGCTTTGCCGAGCGTAATGCCATAAATGCCCCAATACAAGGCAGTGCAGCCGATATGATTAAAGTAGCTATGATAAACATTGCTGCCGAATTAAAACAAAAAAACTTTAAAACCAAAATGGTTTTGCAAGTACATGATGAATTAGTTTTTGATGTTTATAAACCCGAATTAGAAATTGTAAAACCAATTATTGAACAGCACATGAAAAACGCCCTTCCATTAAATGTACCAGTTGAAGTAGGCATGGGCGTTGGCGAAAATTGGTTGGAGGCGCATTAGGGTTATGAAAATTAAATTGCTCATTTTTATATTTACCTTTTTTTCTTTTGGTTTTTTATCCTCACAAACAACCGAGTCTTTAAAAAAAGAAGCTGATAGCTTATTCTATGGGCAGAATTATAAAAAAGCTATTGAATTATACACACAACTAATTTTAAAGCAACCTAAAAATTATGAGAATTACTACGATAGAGCAAATTGCTATCTATACTCTAAACATTATAATAAAGCAATAGATGATATTAATAAAGGATTGGGGTTGAACCCCTCTCTTTATTATAAGAGCTCATTCTACAATTTAAAAGGGTACTGTTTTTACTATAAAGATGAGTTTCTAAGGGCAACTGAATTTCTAACTAAGCATATAGAATTAAATTACGATTCTTACGATTCTTATTTAATGAGGGGTGATTGTTTATATCGACAAAAAAAACACTTAGAGGCTATCTCAGATTTTCGATATGCTTTGAAAAACCCAGAAATAAAAAATGAAGATGCAAGTGTTGCAATTGCGAGTATAGGCTTTTGTTTTTTAGATGAAGGAAAAGTTGTTAGTGCAAGAAAAATTTCAGATAGCCTTAAAACGATAAATGGTGGTTATTATAGGGGCAAATTTTTAGAGGGGCAAATATCCATAGCAGAAAAAAAATATACAGATGCAATTAGTATTTTTAAATTTCTTTACATAAAAGATTCATCATATACTGAAATGATAGAAAAAATTGGCATTTGTTACTATTATATGGGCAAATACGATAGCGCCATCGTAAATTATAAAAAAGCACTACTATTCGACTCTAAATCTTCTTACCTAAATAATCAAATTAGTTGGAATTATTTTCTTAACAAAGAGTTTAAAACAGCGTTGCCTTTTGCAAATAAAGCAATCTTATTAGATTCAAAAAGTGGCGCAGCTTATGACACCCGTGGTTGTGTGCACTATAAACTAAACAATTATATACAAGCAATTTCAGACTTTAATCAAAGTATAAAAAACGATAGCACAACTTTAAATTCATATTACTACAGGGGTTGGTGTTATTATAAAACTAATCAAAAACAATTAGCTTGTAAAGATTGGTTTAAAATAAAAAGCTTTACTCCATTAGAAGGCGAAGAGCCTGTAAGTTTGTTACTATCAAAATATTGTAATAAATAACTATTTTCATAAAACAACTTATTTTACCTTTAAAACTGCTGTTCCTATTTCCGAAAATATTTTTTCGATTTTAAACGTTATGCTGTTATTTTTATAGTAACTTAAATCATAAGGCGGAATAAAATAATATAATCAAACTACCTATTGAGGTAGGCATGGGAGTTGGTATAAATTGGTTGGAGGCGCATTAGTCTTATTTTCCCAAAATCTGCTCTTCCAAAATTTTTATTCCTTCCACAAAGCTATGTGGCTCATAACCTAAGTCATTTTTTGCTTTATCAATAATAAAGCCAGTAATAGGTGGGCGTTTAGCAGGCTGTTTAATGTCTGCACTTTTGCTTGGTTTAATAAGGCTTTTATCTAGTTTATAATAATCTGCTACAACGTTGGCTAATTCTAAGATGCTATAAAAATCTTTTCCGCTTATGTTATAAATGCCTTGCGCCTTTTTTTGTGCAATTAAAATACAGCCATCCGCTAAATCTTCTGCCAATGTTGGTGTTCTAAACTGGTCGTCCACCACATTAATTGTTTTACCCTGTTCTAAATTTTGTTTTACCCACAATACAATATTACTGCGGCTCATATTATCAACAATACCATACACCAATACGGTACGGGCTATTGCCCAGTGCAAAGATGAGGCCTGAACAATTTTTTCAGCTTCTAATTTTGTTTCGGCATAGTAGCTTAAAGGATTTGGTTTTTCATTTTCATCTAATGGGCCATGTGTGCCGTCAAAAATAAAATCAGTAGATAAATGAATAAAATGTGGCTTATAATTTTGGTTTTCTTTTGATAATCTTTCTAAAACAATTACTTGATTTTTAACAGATGTCGTATTTAAAAGTAAGGCTCCTTCTTTATCTGTTTCGCAGACATCCACGTTTGTCATGGCTGCGGTATTAATTATTACATCTGGTAAATGTTTCGTAAAAACATTACTAACATTTTGCAAGTTGGTAATATCTAACGTTTCATATACATAGCCATCTTGTTTTACTAAACGGTTATCTCCTCTGGCGGTTGCAATGCAAGTGGTGTTTACATTGTTCCTAAGTTTGTAAACTAACTTTTGTCCTAACAAACCATTAGAACCTGTAATTAAAATTTTCATATCAAGAAAGGGCTTATTTTTGTATGGTTTTTGCTGTAGATGTTTTAATTGGCTTTAAATAATAAGCAAATCTAAACCCAAAAAAGTTACCGGTGTTATTAAATTTATGCTGGTAGCTTTGCCCATCTATAGTATAATTTACTGTACTTGTAGCCATATTGTTAAAACCTGCATTCCAAATTAATGAAGCGTTAAAAATACTTCCGTTTTTGAATAATTTTTCTTTTCCAATTAAAAAACGAGCGTGAAGGTTACCGCCACCGTTTGTAGTAGTTGTACTACTAATATAAGGTTGGCTTGTTTGTCCGTCGTTATTAGGGTTAAATTGTTTATCGCTAGTTTGTGCGCCATAAAGTATGCCAACAAAACCGCCACTTGCAACCCATTTCCAGTTATTACAGTTTTGTTTAAATTTATAAATAGCCAAAACAGGAATTTCAACTAAACCAACGCTACTATTAATTGTTGTGTAACGCTTATCTAAATTATAAAACGAATAATTTTCGGCAATCGCAAATTCGTAACCAATACTGCTAAACCCTATACCGCTTGTAAATGCCCAACGTTGGTTATAATCGTAACGTACATTAAAATTTAAAGCGCCTGTACCATAAGGGTTTTGATGAAAACGCGCATTTGCATTTGACATTCCACCTACAAATTTTGCTTGGTTACCTTGCATACCTATTTGTGCTCCCCAACGCCACGTATTGTTTTCTTGCGCTTTAAAAACAAAACTACTTAAAGCTAACGCTGATAGAATAATTAATTTTTTCATATTAAATATTTTTATTGTTATTATTTACACACTAAAATACATAAATTATTGTAGTAAAACAAGTTTTAAGACTTTTTATTTGTTAGGCGCTTTAAGGTTTTTAAAACAATTTGTTCGTTTGGCAAGTGGGCCTCTTGAATGCGTTTGGCATAGCGAATACTATCTAAAATTTCTTTTTGTTTTTCTTCTATAATGTTTTTTTGAAGCTGGGTTTCTTTTTCTTTTTGTTCTATAATATTTTTTTGTTTTCTATTTTCTTTTAGGCGCTTTAAAATTATAAAACTAAAAACAGATACAATTATCAAAAACAATATAGAGGCATATAGGATTACGTCTTTTTTCAGCGCTTCTGACTTTGCAATTGCTTCCTTTTTTTCCTGTTCTTTTTCTAAAATTATTTTTTCTTTTTCGTGCTCATACTTTAATCCTTCGCTTGTGATTTTTTTTATGTTTTCTTTATTAAACAAGCTATCCTGTATAGTCTTGTATGCTTTATGGTACTCTAGCGCTCTTTTATAATCCCCAATCCTTTCATAAGCTTCGCTTAACCTCACAGAAACATTACTAATTAGATCTTTTAAGTCTAACTCCTTTGCAATTTTAATAGCTTCTTCAAAAAGTTGAATTGCTTTTTTAGAGTCGTTATGCTTTTCGAAAGCTATTTGACCAAGCGACTCTAAACAGCTTGCTACACCTGTACTAATATTGTTTTTCTTTGAAACCTTGAGGGCACGCTCTAATAATAATTCACTCTCACTTATTTTGTTTTGCTTAAAATAAACACATGCAATATTATAACATCCAATTGCAATTGCTTCTTCGTCTCCAATCTGCTCCGCTATATTTAATCCCTTTTTGAAATAATCTATTGCTTTTTCTAACTGGTTACAGTTTTGGTAATACAAACCAATTGCCATATTTGAAACACCAATGCCAGATATGTCATTTATTAATACTCTTAAATGAAGAGATTTTTGTAAATACTTTATTTCATTCACCGTATCGTTTGCATCTTTGTATAACTCTCCAATATTATGACAGGTATTTGCAATTCCTATCGAGTCATGCAAGCGTTCTTTTATTTTTAAAGACAAAAAAAGATACTCTATAGTCTTTGGTATATTGCCATGTGATTTGAACACAACCCCAATGTTGTTATAAATTCCTGCTATACGAATAGAGTCATTTAATTGGGTATAATAATCTTTTGCTTTGTAAAAATAAAAAATAGCAGAATCTTGCTGCCCAGTATAATTAAAATATTTACCAAAATTATTGTACGATTGGGCTAATCCTCTAATAAATTTATTTTGACTTGATATAGTTTTAGCTTTTTTTGTGAATGAAAATCCCGAATCTACATTTCCTCTATCAAAATAAATACCACTAATTTTAAGATAAGTTTTAGCTGCAATTGTATCGTTTTTATGTTTTTTGGCAACGGATAATAAACTATCTATTTTTTTATCTTGTGCAAAAAATTGCTTGTACAAAAATGAAATGAAAACTATAAATACTATTCGCCTGATATTCATTTTATAGATAGAAGATTTATTAAAGGTAATAAAAAAGCCTTCGGCAATAAGCAGAAGGCTATATTCATTTAAAAAAGGCTAAACATTTATAACTTCCTCCATATACGCCTCAATAGGCATACAGCTACAAACCAAATTCCTATCACCATAAGCACTATCTACCTTGGCAACGCTTGGCCAAAATTTATTTAGTTTTACCCAAGGTAATGGAAATGCCGCTTTTTCGCGACTATACGGTTTATCATAAGTATCGCTAATAATTAACTTTGCTGTATGTGGTGCGTTTTTAATTAAGTTGTTTGCTTTATCGGCTTTGCCATCAATAATCTCCTGAATTTCTTTTCTTATAGAAATCATCGCCTCACAAAAACGGTCTAATTCTGCTTTGCTTTCACTTTCTGTTGGTTCTACCATTAAGGTATTAACTACCGGAAACGCTACCGTTGGTGCATGAAATCCATAATCCATTAAACGTTTTGCAATGTCGGCTACCTCAACACCACTTGCCATTTTAAAATCGTTGCAATCTAAAATCATTTCATGTGCACAACGTCCTTGAGTACCCGTATATAAAATTTTATAGTGGTCTTTTAGTACTTCTTTCATATAATTAGCGTTTAAAATGGCCGTTTCGGTAGCGGCTTTTAAACCTTGGCTACCAAGCATTTTAATATATCCATAGCTTATTAATAAAATTAATGCGCTTCCAAATGGTGCTGAACTTACTGCGTGTATTCCTTTTTCGCCGCCAGTATTTACTATTGGATGCGAAGGCAAATATGGAACTAATTTTTCTACTACGCCTATTGGACCCATTCCTGGACCACCACCACCGTGTGGAATAGCAAAGGTTTTATGTAAGTTTAAGTGGCATACATCTGCGCCAATATTTCCTGGTGAGGTTAAACCTACCTGTGCATTCATATTTGCACCATCCATATATACTAATCCGCCGTTATCGTGAATTAATTTTGTAATATCCGTAATGGCTTCTTCGTAAACACCGTGCGTGCTAGGGTAAGTAACCATTAAGCAACTTAAGCGATCTTTGTATTTTTCTGCTTTTTCTTTTAAATCAACTAAATCAACATTTCCTTTTTCGTCGCATTTCGTTACCACAATTTCCATCCCTGCCATAGATGCACTTGCAGGATTGGTTCCATGAGCCGACGAAGGAATTAAAACCACCGTACGATGTGCGTTGCCGTTAGCAATATGATATTGACGAATAACCATTAAACCGGCATATTCGCCTTGTGCCCCTGAATTAGGCTGGAAACTCATTTTTGCAAAACCAGTAATGTCGCTTAAATCTTTATCTAAAATAGAAATCATTTCGGCATAACCTTGTGCTTGATCAATAGGAACAAAGGGGTGAATAGATGCCCACTCTGGCCAGGTAATTGGTAATAATTCAGATGCTGCATTTAGCTTCATAGTACATGAACCTAAAGCAATCATTGAATGTACTAAGGACAAATCTTTATTCTCTAAACGTTTAATGTAACGCATCATTTCACTTTCGCTATGATACGAATTAAAGGTAGGGTGTGTTAAGTAAGAGGATTGGCGGTTAATTGCTGACGACTCAATGATTGACGATTGAGGATTGACAATTGACGATTGAACGACACCAAAACAACTTAAAATATCAAGTATATCCTGTTCTTCAACCGTTTGATCAATACTAATCCCCACGTGTTTATCATCAATTTTTCTAAAATTAATTTCTTTAGCTTCTGCGGTAGCAATTATTTTTTTAGCGTCGCATTCCACAACTACAGTATCAAAATAAATTTTTGTTTTAATTGTTAGTCCAGCTTTTTTTAATGCTTCGGCAATAGTATTGGTTGTGTTATGAATGTTTTGTGCAATACCTCGAATGCCATCTGGCCCATGATATACCGCATACATGCTTGCCATAATAGCCAATAAAGCTTGTGCTGTACAAATATTTGACGTTGCCTTATCGCGCTTAATATGTTGTTCTCGGGTTTGTAAAGCCATGCGCAAGGCCTGATTTCCTTCAGCATCAATACTTACGCCAATAATACGCCCAGGGATTAAACGTTTGTAATCTTCTCTACAACAAAAAAATGCAGCGTGCGGGCCACCATAACCTAATGGCACACCAAAACGTTGTGAATTTCCATAAACAACATCTGCACCCCATTCGCCTGGAGGAGTAAGTAATGCCAACGCTAATAAATCAGATCCCACAGCCACTTGTATACCCATTTTTTTACAATTCTCTATGTATGCCTTGTAATCATTGGCTTCGCCATTAATATCAGGATATTGAATTACTGAGCCAAAAAAGGTATTATCTAATTTTGTTGTTGCAATATTTCCAACTATTACCTCTATTCCCACAGGGTTAGAGCGAGTTTTAATCACATCAATTACTTGTGGAAAACAGGTTTCGCTCACAAATAATTTATGAGCGTTTGTTTTTTGTTTGCTACGATTGTTGTAAAACATAAATACTGCTTCAGCGGCAGCGGTAGCCTCATCTAACAAACTAGCGTTGGCAATTGGCATGGCGGTTAAATCCATTACCATGGTTTGAAAATTTAAAATAGCTTCTAAACGGCCTTGTGCTATTTCAGCTTGATAAGGCGTGTAAGCGGTGTACCAACCTGGGTTTTCTAAAACATTTCGCTGAATTACAGCAGGTAAAATGTTATTGTAATATCCTAAACCTATATAGCTACGAAATACTTTATTTTTTTTACCTAAGGCGCGCAAGTGCTTATGGTATTGAAATTCGCTGAATGCTTGCCCAACTTTTAAAGGTTGTTTTAAACGTATATTTGAAGGAACGGTTTGCGAAATTAATTCGTCAATACTACTCACACCAATTTTTTTTAGCATTGCTTTTACCTCTTGCTCGCGAGGGCCATTATGACGATTTACAAATTTATCAGAAGCCATTATAAAGAAAATTTAGAATGTAAATTTACAAAAAATTTATATCTTATTTAAGAATTAGAAAACTCTTCAGAAGTTTTAGTTGTGGTTGTTTTAGGAGCATCCTCAGATAAATTGGGTAACAGAGAAAGTATGATAGAACTGATACCGGACAAGACAAAACTAATTGCAAACCAAGGCCTGAGTTTACGACCCATTTGCTTGGCTTGAAAATACGCCAAAGCTGGGATGCCTAACAAAAGTTAATACTCCCAACGTCATAAATAATACTGCTCCCATTTAAAAAAATTTTGCTAGTTTAAATTACATAAAACTCAAAACTTAGTCTATTATTAACTTACTATTGTTTTGTTGAAACAAACCTATTTCATTCGCCTTATTAAACATTAAATTTATGGCGTTCGTCCCTAATTCTCCCAAATCAATCGAAAAATTATTTACATATAAATTAATATGTTTTTGCATAACCTCTTCATTCATTTCTTGCGCATGTACTTTTACGTACGTTTTACTGCTTTCGGGGTTTGCAAAGGCATATTCTACACTTTTTTTAATTAATCGGTTAACTTTTTGCTGAAAAACCGAATCAAAACTTCGTTTAATAACAATGCCTCCTAAGGGAATGGGGGCGTGAATTAACGATTCCCAATACTCGCCCAAATCAATTATTTTTTTTAAGCCTTTTTGTTCGTAGGTAAAACGGCTTTCGTGAATAATTAGGCCAGCATCTACTTCGCCCGAAAGTACAGCGTTTTCAATATCGCTAAACACATATTCTATTTTGTTTTTTAGATGGGGGTAAGCTAAGGACAATAAAAAGTTGGCGGTTGTAAGTTTGCCAGGAATGGCAATTTTTGAATTATCGTGAATAATTAAAGGCTCGCTTCGACTCCGCTCAGCATGACGCGTAATTAATAATGGTCCACAATTAAACCCCAAAGCTGAACCCGCTCTTAATAAAATATAATTATTTAAAACATGTCCGAAGGCGTTAAAACTTAATTTAGTAATATCTAATTCGTTGTTTAATGCTTTTTTATTTAGTGTTTCAACATCGTGTAACTCTACACTAAACGTTAGCCCTTCGGTATCAATTTTATTATTTACTAAGGCATCAAATATAAAGCAATCATTTGGGCAAGGCGAAAAACCTAGGCGAATGGATGATGGATGGTGGATGATGGATGGTTGTGAATTTCGCATATTAACGAATATCTATTGATTAAAAACTAATTACAAAGTTCGTATATTATTTTTATTGCGGTTTCATTTAAATTATTGATTGCTAAAGGCATATTCCACTTACTTTTATCACGTTTTTCAACATAATTTGAAATAGCCCTAATTTGAAGGTGGTTAGTAGAGAGTCCACTACAGCTTCTAAAAAAAGCAGCGCCTTCCATACTCTCTACATCAGGATTAAATTGTTGGGTGGTTTTTTTTATAGATTCGTCCTTTCCATGAACCGTATTAACAGTAATGCCGCTAACTTTTTTTAAATTATTTAAAGTTACGTTTTCTGTTTTTATTAAACACTCAAAAACGTTTGTTCCTCCTAACTTTAGCTCATCGTACTTAATAAAATTTTCACCATCTTCTGCACCCATTTCGCTTAACCTATCGTTGGTAACATTCACAACTTCTCCTATTTTTAAATTACGATTAAATGCCCCGCAAACGCCGAAGTTAATAGTAAAATCAAAGTTGTGGTTACTATATTTTCCCATTAAAAAAGCGGTATTTACCATACCCACACCCGTTATTAAAACCGAAATATCAAGCGGAAATTTATTAGAAATAAATAATCCGGTTTCGTTATTTACGTTAATTTTAAAAATACTAAGTAGTATTTCTATTTCGTATTTTGTGGCCGAAACAATTAAAATTTTTTTAAGCATGATTGTTTAAAATTACTATAATTCTGCTTAATTTTACACTATGATTTATTTAACCCGTCACGAACATTTTAACGCTGCTCACAAACTATTTAACCCCAACTGGACAGAAGAAAAAAATATCGAAGTGTTTGGTAAGTGTGCTAATGCTAATTGGCACGGGCATAACTACGATTTAATTGTAACTATAAAGGGCGAAGTAAATGAAGAAACAGGCTTTTTAATGGATGCAAAAAACTTAAGTACAATTTTAAATAAATATGTTTGCGATAAATTAGATCATAAAAACCTAAACATAGATGTTGATTTTATGTATGGAAAATTGGCAAGTACCGAAAATTTGGCCATTGCTATTTGGCAACAAATTTTACCACACTTGCCCGCAAACGTTAGCTTACATTGTGTAAAATTATACGAAACACCGCGTATTTGTGTAGAATATTTTGGGTAAATTAATGCAAATGAAAACACTTACTATTGTTAATGATATTGCTGTTTTATGTTTAAAAGCGCCTATTTTTCCTAATGATGTTTCTACAACCCACAATCAACTTCATGCGTTAATTTCCGATTCAAAAAACAGGCAATTTTTTGGAATATCACATCCAAATAAAAATGGTGAAATTATTTACAAAGCGGCTATAGAACAAAAAATAGAAAATGAAGCAAAATTTTTTAACCTTGAACCTTTTACAATATCGAAAGGAAATTACGCCTTTATAGATTTAATAGATTATTATAAAAACATTCCTAATGTTGAGATAACGTTTAAAAAATTAATTGCCTTACCGAATATTAATCCTAATGGCTTTTGTTTAGAATGGTATTTAACCAGCCGAGATTTGCGCTGCATGGTTAAATTAAACGATTAACGATTTTTTATACTTATTCTGTAAGAAAATTACTACTTTTACTATCCTATAAAAGCCAGTAATCGACAAACTTTCGAAACAATGCTTTAAACTAAAAAACCAAAACAATAGTCTAACCATCTATTAATGATTTAAAAATAAAACTATGAGCAATAAAGTTGCTGTATACAGAAAAGAACATTTTAACGCCGCACATCGTTTAAACAATCCTTTATTAGGTGCTGAAGAAAACGCTAACATCTTTGGAAAGTGTAACTACCCCAACTATCACGGACATAACTATGATTTAATTGTAAAAATTACCGGCGAAACAGATCCCTCCACTGGTTATGTAATAGATATGAAGGTATTAAGTGATATTATTAAAAAAAATGTACTCGAAAAATTTGATCATAAAAATTTAAACTTAGATACTGAAGAGTTTAAAAATTTAAACCCAACCGCCGAAAATATTGCAATGGTTATACACAGCATTCTTCGTAAACAACTAGATAACCGTTATGAACTAAAAATTACCCTGTATGAAACAGAAAGAAATTACGTTGAATACCCTGCTTAACAGCAATAAAATACAACTAAGCGGCGATGAAATTGGCGACGAGCATATTAGCACTGGGATTAAAACTCCCATGTCTGCCAATGCTTTTAAACTAAGCGATGACGAAAAAATGAAAAAAATAGAATTTCATTTTACGGAAATAATGGAAACCTTAGGTTTAGATTTATCAGATGATAGTTTAAAAGGCACCCCAAAACGGGTTGCAAAAATGTATATAAAAGAAATTTTTAGCGGCTTAAACCCAGCCAACAAGCCTAAAATTGCTTTGTTTGAAAACAAATACCAATACAAACAAATGCTGGTTGAAAAAGATATTACTTTTTACAGCAATTGCGAACATCATTTTGTGCCAATTTTTGGTAAAGCACACGTTGCTTACATAAGTAATGGAAAAGTAATTGGTTTATCAAAATTAAACCGTATTGTACAATATTTTGCCAAACGCCCTCAGGTGCAGGAGCGTCTTACGAATCAAATTGCAATCGAATTACAAAATATTTTACAAACAAAAGATGTAGCTATAATTATCGACGCTAAACATTTGTGTGTCTCTAGCCGAGGCATACAAGATAATAGCTCGGCAACCGTTAGTTCTTTTTATGGCGGTAAATTTGAAGAAGAAGCCACGCGACAAGAGTTTTTAAAATACGTTGAAATGAAAACGAATTACTAAAATTTGTCGCTCGAATTAAAATACCCATCGTTTGGTGTACGCGTGAGAAATGGGAATGGTAAAACCGAAATTTTTGACGATATACGAAAAAAATGGTTTGTATTAACGCCCGAAGAATGGGTAAGACAGCATGTATTAAATTATTTAATTAACGTAAAAAAATACCCTTCTTCGTTAATTTCAGTTGAAAAAGAAATTACATTAAACGATTTAAAAAAACGTTTTGATATAGTTGTTTACAAAAAAAACCTATCTCCTTTTTTAATTATTGAATGTAAAGCTCCCTTTATAGAGCTTAATATTACTACTATTGAACAAGCGCAACGTTATAATTTAATTTTAAAAGCAAATTATTTAATGATAACAAACGGCGTAAGCGATTTTGTTTTTGATAGTAATAATAAAATTATTGATTTGCCTGAATATTATTAATATATTTGATTTACTAATATAGTAAATATCATGGCTACAACCGTTCATAATCCACTAAAAACTTATAGCCAGCAACTTTTACTACAATTTAAAAAAGCCAAAACAACTAAAAATCCGGCTTTATATTTATACACTCATAATGCTCGTACCCCATTATTCATGGCACAAAGTGTTACGCGTATTTTAGTAAATTTAAACGCAAGCCCTAATTTTGAATCCTGGCACAAAGCGTTTAAAAAAGTAGAAGATGCCTTAGGGGAGATAGATTTTTATGACGTTACAATTAAAAGTTTTATTAAAAATAAATTAATTAAAAAAAATCAAATTGATTATTTAATTAAAAAGAAAAATAAAGCAATAGATAAACTAAATAAAAAATTAATTGAAAAAGAATTCTACCTCTCTGTTTTTAATCAAATTATTTTAGCTAATGAATTAAACTTAAACAATACACTTATTATAAACGAAATTAAAAAACACATTGCTAAAGAAGTAAACTATATTTCTGAATTTTTTAGTCAATTTCCAAAGTCGTTTAATAATATGGAGTTACAAGTGCACGAACTACGACGAAAACTACGCTGGTTAAGCATTTATGCCCAAAGTTTAAACGGCATCATCGTTCTTAAAAAGGTAACCACCAAATATGAATGGGAAAAGCAATTTATTACCGCAAGTGAAAAAACATCTATCTACAATAATCTTAACGTTGTAAAAAATTTAAACAATTATATTTATTTTAACCATAAAGTTTTTTATGCCTTAAGCTTTATAATAAAAAAATTAGGCAATATAAAAGACCTTGGTTTAAACATTTATTTAATAGAAAAGTCGATAAGAAAAACACATATTCAAAAAATAAATAATGTTGAAGAAATGGCTATTAAACAATTACAGTTAAATACAACAGAAAGCGACCTGCTGAATGATGCCCACAAAATTTTAACCTTATTTGTTAAAAAATATTCAATACCTCAACAATTAATATTAAAATAACACGTTTTTTATTTGTTTACTCATTCAAAATATAGTTTTGCTAATTTGTTTAATTATAATTAATATTAATGTGTAGTTTAGAAAAAAAATAATATGCAAAAATTTCAAGCCTTAATAATAGATGATGAAGAGGATAGCCGAAGTAATACTCGTAGTATGTTACAAAATTACTGTCCAGAAATAGAAGTAATAGGCGAGGCCTCAAGTGGCATGGAGGGAAAACTTAAGATACAAGAGTTAAAGCCCCATGTTGTGTTTTTAGACATTAATATGCCAGGTATGAATGGGTTTCAAATGTTAGAAGGCATTTATAATCGCGATTTTTGTGTAATATTTTTAACGGCTTATAGCGAGCATGGTATTACCGCTGTAAAAGCAGGCGCTACTGATTATTTACTAAAACCCTTAATGCTAAGCGAATTGCAAGGCGCTGTTAAAAAGGTGGTACAGCATTATGAGGCAAAAGCTACGTCTACAACCACTAAACACGATGCCGATAAAAAAGTTGTATTAATAAATCACAGTAAAGGCTTTACCTTGGTTGAATTTAAAGATATTGTTTGGTTAGAAGCTAGCGATAATTACACCAATTTATATTTAAGTGGGCAAAAGAAAATTGTTGCCAGCAAAACATTGAAGGAATTTGAAACTATTTTACCCGAATCGGAATTTTTTAGAATTCATCGCTCGGCACTTATAAATATAGCGTTTGTAAAAGAATACAGTAATAATGAGGGGGGCGAAGTTATTTTAAGCGACGGAACACATGTACAGGTTAGCAAAGCACGCGTACAAGAGTTTTCAGAATTTATTAAGTCAAAATCGGTAACACCAAAATAGTTTTTTTCTAAAGTTAATAACCTAGTTGCGACTTATTTTTAAATTAATAATTTAATCAATACAATTACCAATATACAAAACAATTTATATTTAGTAGGGTTGGGCGTTGAATGATTATTTATAAATAATACTTAATAATTTTTCAATTCAATAATATAAAGTATATTTGTACAATAAAATGAAAAATTTAAATCAAATACATCATCATCATTCTGCTTTTACTAAGGTAAGTAAGGGTGTTGAAGGTATTTTATAATCTAAATAAAGTATTGTCATTCTCAAAGGCTTACCAATTGGTAAGCCTTTTTTATTTTAAAAATTAAAAAAATCAAACAAAAAATGAAAACAAAATTAAAAATAGCTATACAAAAATCAGGTCGCTTAAGCGAAAGCTCACTAAAACTTTTAAAAGAGTGCGGTATTGATATTGATAACGGATTAAATAAATTAAAAGCAGAAGCTACAAACTTCCCCATAGAAGTATTCTTTTTAAGAGATGATGACATACCTCAATACGTTGCAGATGGCGTAGCGGATACTGGTATTGTGGGAGAAAACGTTTTACTTGAAAAAAATAAAAGCCTTAAAGTTGTAGAAAAATTAGGCTTTGGGAAATGCCGTTTATCATTGGCAATTCCAAAAGAGCAAACCTATAAATCCATTAAAGATTTAAATGGAAAAAGAATTGCTACTACCTACTCCACCATCTTATCAAAGTATTTAAAATCAAAAAAAATAAAAGCAGAGATTCACGAAATTAGTGGCTCTGTTGAAATTGCTCCAAGTATTGGTTTAGCAGACGCCATTTGTGATTTGGTGAGCTCAGGAAGTACATTGTTTACTAATGGGTTAAAAGAAGTAGAAATTATACTTAAGTCAGAAGCAGTTTTAATAGCAAATAAAAAACTAGAAAAAGAACAACAAGTTATTTTAGATAAATTATTATTCAGAATGACTGCAGTTCGTAAAGCAAAAAACACAAAATACATTTTGCTAAATGCACCTAACAATAAATTAGAAGCTATTTGTAAAATATTGCCTGGTATGAAAAGCCCCACTATTTTGCCTTTAGCAAACAAAGGTTGGAGTTCCGTTCATTCGGTTGTACAAGAAAATATGTTTTGGGAAATAATAGAAAAGCTAAAAGCGGAAGGTGCACAAGGCATATTAGTGGTACCAATTGAAAAAATGATTTTATAAAACATAATCTATAAATTTTGTCAGTTTGAGCGAAGTCGAGAACAAAAAATAAAAAACAAATATGAAATTAATTAAATACCCAGAAAAAGAAACCTGGGACGTTATTTTAAAGCGCCCAACGATTGATACAACTTCATTAGAAGCTACCGTTCAATCGATATTGTCCAACATTAAAATTAACGGACAGGGTGCGGTTAAAAACTATACTTTGCAATTTGATAAAGTAATTATTGAAAACGCATTAGTAACTGAGGATGAGTTTTCTGCAGCAGAAAAACAAATTTCAAAAGAATTAAAAGCAGCCATTCAATTGGCAAAAAACAATATTGAAACTTTTCACTCAACTCAAATTGAAGGGATAAAAATTATTGAAACACTTCCTGGTGTTAAATGTTGGAGGAAATCCATTGCCATCCAAAAGGTAGGTTTATACATTCCAGGTGGAACAGCTCCATTGTTCTCTACAATTTTAATGTTAGGAGTTCCTGCAAAATTAGCGAGATGTAAAGAAATTGTTTTATGTACTCCACCTGATAGTAATGGCAATATCAATCCAGCAATTTTATATACAGCAAATTTAATTGGCATCACTAAGGTGTATAAAATTGGGGGTGTACAAGCTATTGGTGCTATGGCATTTGGAACAGAAGTTGTTCCACGTGTATATAAAATATTTGGTCCAGGAAATCAATATGTGACCTGCGCGAAACAATTAGTAAACAAACAAGGTATTGCTATTGATATGCCTGCGGGTCCATCAGAAGTTGCCGTATTAGTTGATGAAACTTGCGTGCCTGAATTTGTAGCGGCTGATTTATTATCGCAAGCTGAACATGGTTCAGATTCACAAGTTATATTAGTGTCGACTAATGAAGAAATTTTAAAAAACATTCAATCAGAACTAGAAAAACAATTAACCGTTTTACCAAGAAAAGAATTAGCCTCCAT
>JANYEQ010000096.1 GCA_025363015.1 Bacteroidota bacterium | reverse complement strand
ATTTAATAAATGGGTCAGTAGCAAATGCTGATACAAAAAATGATTTAACAGAAACAAAAACTGATTCTGCTAAAAAAACCATAATGCCCATAGCCATTGGTACACCTCCTACAGGCAAAATTGCGTATTTAAACCTAGATGTATTAAACGAAAAAAGTTTACAAGTTATTGATTTAATTAAGGAAGCTAAAAATCGAAAAGCAAGTATTGAAGCAAGCTTAGAAACGTTAAGTGCTAACTATCAAAAAAAAATGCAAGATTATCAAGTGTCTGAAAAAGCAGGAATAGCAAGCCAAAGCGAGATGGAAGCAAAAGTGAGAGAGATACAAGCTTTAGAAAAAGAAGCACAAAACAAACAAATTCAAATGGATAATTTAACCAACGATATTGGCGAAAAAAATGTGCTTTTTCAACAAACTATAAAAGCATTTTTAGTAAAATGGAATAATGGAAAATACGATTATATTTTATCCTACAGCGATGCTGTGCCTACCATGTTAGTTGGTAATACTACTTTAGATATTACAACAGAAGTAGTTGAATTAATAAATTTAGAATACAAGGCAAAAAAATCTCCTTCTTTAAAAAAATAATTTAAGCCTTATGAATACTATTATTAAATCGGTTGAAGAATTTCACGATACATTTAAAATTGGAAATGCTTATCAACAAACCCTTATTGCAGAAAAAGATTATACCCTCCGTTACAATTTAATTAAAGAAGAAAACGACGAATATTTAGAAGCCTGTAAAAACAACGATATTGTTGAAATTGCCGATGCTCTTGGCGACCAACTATATATATTATGCGGTACTATTTTAAAACATGGACTGCAACATAAAATTGAAGACGTGTTTAACGAAATACATCGTAGTAATATGAGTAAGTTAGATGAAAACGGAAACCCAATTTTTAGAGAGGACGGAAAAATTTTAAAATCTAACCGTTATTTTAAGCCAAATATTAAAGTTATTTTAGAAAAATAAGTTTAAAAAAGTAATTTAAAAAAAGCGTTTCAATTTTTTGAAGCGCTTTTTAAATTATAAACCATACAAAATGAATCTACTCGATAAAATACGTAAACTCGAAAACAGCCACATTGTTTTTTGGTTATTAAAAGATATGTGTTGGATGTTAGAACTAAAAGTATTGGGCGCAATTATGATTATTCCTACCTTATTTTTATGCGTTTGGATAGCAATAAAAACATTTAAAACAAACGAATTATTTATAAACTTAGCCATTTTATGTTGGATAAGCGCAAATAGCTTTTGGATGATGATGGAATTCTTTAACCATTCAATTTATAAAAACTATGCTGCAATACCTTTTGGGTTAGGGTTTTTATTTGTAGGTATTTTTTTTGTTAAAAACTATACTAATAAAAGCCAACAATTTTAACTTAACTTACTTAAAGCCGTTCTTAATCGCGTTAAAGATTCCTCTTTACCTAATAATGCTAATAAATCAAACAATTGTGGCCCGCCCGCTACACCGGTAATTAATACGCGCACTAATTGCATATCTAACTTACCAATTTCTGTTTGTGCCAAAGCAAAATCATCGTGTAAAATAATAGCATCCCAATTGCTTAAATTCTCTAAACGAGTAAGTAATTTTGTATACAAATCTTTACTAGTTTCATTCCATTTTTTTGTAATTACTTTTTCGTCGTAATGAGCTGGCATTTCAAACACATATTTGCCTTGTTCCCAAAACTCATGCGTAAACTGTACTTTTTCTTTTAATAATTTACAAAACTCTTCTATAAACTTATCATCACGCACAATTCCCTTTTCTTTTAATACAGGTTTAAAAGCTTCTGCTAGTTCAGCATCCGATTTTTTACGAAGGTACTGTTGGTTAAACCATTTTGCTTTTTCAGGGTCAAATTTTGCACCACTTTTGTGTACACGGTCAAAGTCAAAAATTTTCCCTAATTCTTCTACACTAAATAATTCTTCATTTGTCCCTGGGTTCCAACCTAACAAAGCTAAAATATTAACAAACGCTTCGGGGTAATAACCACTTTCTTTATAACCAATATAAGGCGTTTCTTCGCGTGGGTCTTTCCAGCTTAATGGGAATACGGGAAAACGGGCTTCACGTTTGCTAATTTTACCATTTCCATCAGGATTTAAAATTAAAGGCAAATGCGCCAATAAGGGCATTTCGTTTTCTAAACCTAAATAACGGTAAATTAAAATATGAGCAGGAGCGCTAGGTAACCACTCTTCGCCACGAACCGCATGAGATATTTGCATTTCAATATCATCTACAATATGTGCTAAATGATAAGTAGGCATACCATCACTTTTTAGTAATACTTTATCATCAACCTGACTAGAATTAACAGTTACCCAACCTCTAATTATATCTTGAAATCGAATTTCTTCGTTACGAGGCACCTTTAAACGTACGACATAAGGCGTTCCATTTTCTAATAACTTTTTTACTTCGTCTTCGCTTAAGGTTAATGAATTACGCATGTTTTGGCGAGTAATGGCATTGTATTGAGGCGCTACAACTTTTGCTGCTTCCATACGTTTACGCATTTCATCTAACTCTTGGCTGGTATCAAAAGCGTAATAGGCATGGCCACTGCCAATTAATTTATCGGCATAGGTTTTATAAATCCCTAACTCCTTTCTTTCGCTTTGACGATAAGGTTTATGAGGACCATCACCAAAACCTACACCTTCGTTTGGTGCAATACCACACCATTTTAAGGCATTAATAATATATTCTTCCGCTCCTTCTACAAAGCGCGTTTGGTCCGTATCTTCAATCCGTAATATAAAATCGCCGCCATGTTTTTTAGCAAATAAATAATTAAATAGGGCCGTGCGCACACCACCCATGTGTAAACCTCCCGTTGGGCTGGGGGCAAATCTAACTCTAACGCGTTTAATCATAGTTTGTAAAGATAGGGTATTTGTTTAATTTTATAAAATGAGAATAAAAATAAGTTTTTACTGTTTTATTATTTTATGCCTTATTAAATATAGTAATGTATATTCTCAAAACGATTCTATAAATTATTTTTTGTCATTATCAATAAATGATACTTCAAAAATTAATAAAATTCATTACTATTTAAAAGATAAATTAAGTGAGTACGATGTTTTGATTAAAGGAGGAAAAGCAATTTTAAAATTAGCCGAACTTAATAATTGGGAAAAGGGAAAACTTTATGGTTTTTATAATTTGGGTTATGGTTTAGATGGAAATCAAAATTTTGAAGAAGCTGTAAAAAATTATTATTTGGCATTAACCATTGCTGAGAATAGAAATGATGATAGTATGCAGCAGGAACTATATAATTATTTAGGAATTATTGCATCCATTCAGGGGCAGCACAAAAAATCTATTTATTTATTCAGAAAATCGTTAAACTACAGCCAAAAAATAAATAATATAAGATCCATTGGAATTTTAAAAAATAATATTGGCATTGAATATAACGAATTAAAGCAGCACAGTTTAGCACTTATTTATTTTAAAGAATCCTTAAAATTATTTAACCAAGTAAAACGCCTCAGTAAAATCGAAGTATTTTCTAATATTATTGAAACATATATTAATTTAAATAATAGTGATGAAGCTAAAAATTATTGCGATTCAATAACACATGAGGTTAAACTACCAAAATACGCTACTAATTTAAATGCTAAAGAAACTACATTTTTAATATTAGGACAATTTAATTTATTTATAAATAATATACCCGAAGCAATCAGTAATTTAAATAATTGCATTGCTATTTTAGAAAAACATCCCTATTACGACCAGCTAAAAAAAGCGTATAAATTAAAATCAGTTGCACACGAAAAATTGGGTCAGGATAAAGAGGCATTAAAGTATTATAAATTATTTGTATCCACTCGAGATACACTTATGAATGCAGAAAGAATAAAAAATACATTAGAGGTTGAAAGTAAATATAAAAATATTAAAACAGAATTAGAACTCGAAAAGAACAAAAAAGATATTGAAATAAAACGCTTAAAATTAAAGCGAAATAATATTTTATTGCTAAGTTTGAGCAGCATTGTTTTAATTTTAATAGCAAGTTTATTTTTTGTGTTTCGCTTATTAAAACTTCGTCGAAATGATTTACACTTACTTAAAAATAAAAATGAAATTATTGAAGAAAAGCAACGCGAAATTTTAGCAAGTATTCGTTATGCCAAACGCATTCAAGATTCGTTTTTAGCCTCAGAAAAATACATTAACACTAAATTAAAAAAATTAATGGGTAAGTA
Organism: Bacteroidota bacterium; assembly: GCA_025363015.1. GTDB lineage: Bacteria > Bacteroidota > Bacteroidia > B-17B0 > Aurantibacillaceae > Aurantibacillus. The sequence continues at coordinate 18,012 of JANYEQ010000096.1, read as the reverse complement.
AATGGAAAAAGATTTTTTTACACAAGTGTATCAAGTAGTACGTTTAATACCAAAAGGTAAGGTTACCAGTTACGGCGCTATTGCCGCTTATTTAGGCGCAAAAAGTAGTAGTAGGGTGGTAGGATATGCTATGAATAGTGCACACGCAGTAAAGCCAAAAGTGCCTGCTCACCGTGTGGTAAATCGTAATGGTGTGCTTACAGGTAAACACCATTTTGCAACACCCTATCAAATGCAAGAATTATTAGAAAAAGAAAAAGTAAAAGTTGTAAACGATAAAATTATTAATTTTAATAACGTTTTTTGGAATCCAGCAGAAGAGCTAAAGCTTTAAATTACTCTTCAATGGTATCTGATATTTTTTTAAAAAACTTTAAGTGGGTTAAAAATTCCTTAGCTACAATTCTAATTAAAGTATAAACAGGTAAGGCTACCACCATACCAAAAATGCCACCTACTGATCCCGCCATAAGCGTTACAATAAAAATTTCTAATGGATGTGCTTTTACTGAATTTGAAAAAATTAAAGGCTGTATTATAAAACCATCAATTGCATAAATACTAATTAATGTAATAATTATTTTGTTTAGTGTAGTGCTTATTAATTCATAATTACCTGAGCTTATGCATCCACTAACGCCTAAAAATATGGCAATTAATATAGTAACTGCCGAACCCACATAAGGTATTACATTTAAAATACCTGCTACAAATGCAATAATTAAAGCATTTTTAATGCCTAAAATAGTTAATATTAAAAAGCTACTGCCACCCACAATTAGCATATCTATAAATAAACCTGCAAAGTATTTACTAAGCATTTTTTTACTTGTTTTTAAAATATCGTTCATAGCCCCTTCGTTATCTTTTGGCGTAATGGTTAATAAACTTTGTTTTACAATTAATTCATCTTTTAAAAAAAAGAAGGTAATAAATAATACACAAAAAATACCTCCTACAATAGTGCCAATGTATTGAGTAATATTATTAACAGCCAAACTGAAATTACTTGAATTTATCAAACTATTAAATTGCAAAGCAATGTTTTTCTTTAAATCTTCTTCGGTTCCAAAACTTAATAATGTCGATTTTATTACTGGAAATTGATTTAAACAATTATGCAGAACATCATAAAAATTTAAGGTAGATAAAAAATTAATTTCGTTTACCAGTGGCGGTATTATTAACAAAAATAAACCCATAAATATGCTAATAATCAATAGTAAGGTTATGAGCGCGGCAATACTATCTGGCATTTTTTTATTTTTTATTTTTATATTTTCTAAACGGTAGGTAATAGGATAGCCCACTAAAAACAATACCAACGAAATAGTTAAATAAATAACAATTTTAAAAAATAAAAAAGCAAACAGTATTATGGCGCATACACCCACAATACGCCAAATATTTAATTTTAAAGGCATAAAGCAAAGATAATTTAATTACTTAACTTTGTACTAATTGAAAACCATATTTTTAAAAATACTTGTACTTGTTTTTGTAGTGTTGGCGTGCAATACCCAAAAGAGGCAATATACCGTTAAGCCTACAAAAAGTTTAATAAATCCCGATAGCGATTTATTGGAAGTGAATGCTGTTGCCTATAATATTAACGATAGTGTTACAACCTGTTATTTACAAGTTGTAAACGAAAATTTAGTTTATAAGCGCCCCGATACGACGACCGCTTTTTACTCTGAACTAAAAATTAATTACAAATTGGTTGCCGAACAAAATACCCGTAAAATAATAGATAGTAGTAGCTATTTTATTATTGATAGGGCCAGCGATAATGTTGAAGTAAAATCATTAACCTCTAAATTTAATTTAAAAGCAAAAGTTAATACTAATTATTATTTAGAAATTACGGTGTTTGATGTCAATAAAAAAACAAAATATACAAAAACACTTATTATTAATAAGCAAGATAAATTAAACGACCAAAATTTTTTAGTAAGCGTTAATAATCAAATAGCCTTTAAACCTAACTTCTTACCAAACGATAATGTAAGTATACAATTTAGTAATGCTGCTATTTTTAAGATAACAGTAGATTGTTTTTTTAAAGATTTTAGCACTGCCCTGCCACCCTTTTCGTTAAAAGAACCCGACCAATTAAAGTATAAACCCGATAGTATTTTTACCATTAATGTGAGTACTAATAGTTTTCAAATTACCATTCCTCAAAAGGGCTTTTACCATATTAAAACCAGTAATGATACTTATGAAGGTTTAACTTTATATAGTTATGATAATGCTTTTCCTGGGGTTAGTAATGCTGATGAAATGATTAATTGTACGCGCTACATTATGAGTAAAAATGAATTTGAAGAATGTAAAAATGCCTCCGATAAAAAAGCGTTTATTGATAAATTTTGGATAAACATAGGTAGTGGAAGTACTGAACGGGCCAAACAACTTTTAAAGCGTTATTATGGAAGAGTAAAAGAAGCCAATAAATATTATACCAGTTACACACAGGGTTGGAAAACAGATAGGGGAATGATTTATATTATTTTTGGCGAACCCACAAATAAATACATCAATTCTAATCGTGAAATATGGGTATATGGTGTAGAAACAAACCCTGCAGCTACACGTTTTATTTTTAATCATACAAATAACCCATTTAGCGATAACGATTTTATTTTAGAACGAAGTCAGTTTTTTAAAGAGCCTTGGTATACTGCGGTGGATTATTGGCGACAAGGAAATGTGTATTTAAATAATGGGAAATAATTTTTTTAAATTTAATTAAATGCAACCCAATCAACTAAAGGATTTTTTAAATGAACGTTACTATAAATACAACACTAAAGCTTTTATTGAAAACGACCCGATTTGTATCCCACATTTATTTTCAAAAAAGCAAGATATAGAAATTGCAGCATTTTTAATATCCACCATTGCTTGGGGCAACAGAAAATCAATAATAAACAATGGCAATAAATTAATGCAGTGGATGGATTTTGAACCGTATCAATTTATTTTAAACCATACTAAAAATGATTTAAAGCCCTTTAAAACATTTGTGCATCGCACTTTTAATGGGGCAGACTGTTTATTTTTTATTGAAGCCTTAAAAAATATTTACACTAAACATAATGGTTTAGAAAATGCATTTGCATTACATGATCCTTTAAGCTTTAATACTAACGAACTTAAACAGCGTATTACAAATTTTAGAACACTATTTTTACAACCAAAACATTTAGCACGTTCAGATAAACATATTTCAAACCCTATAAAAAAATCAAGTGCCAAGCGTTTATGTATGTTTTTACGTTGGATGGTAAGAACAGATAATTGCGGTGTTGATTTTGGTATTTGGAAAACTATTTCCTCATCAGTTTTATGCTTGCCTCTAGATGTACATACTGGTAATGTTAGCAGACAATTGAAATTATTAACCCGCACTCAAAACGATTGGCAAGCAGTAGAAGAAATTACATCGGTTTTAAAAACTCTTGATGCTGCCGACCCTATTAAATACGATTTTGCCCTGTTTGGTATTGGGGTAAATAAAGAGTAGAGTTAATTTTATAATTATTCTACTAAAGCTCATCGCCAATAATTTTTAGCGCAATGTTATTTAGCTTTTCACTTAGTTGTAGTTGGCAAGCTAAGCGCGATGTAGGTGTAATATTTGGCAAAGTATCTAATATCGCATATTCATCATCGGTAATTTCGCTTAAATTTTCAAATCCTTTAATTACTTCAACATGACATGTGGCGCACAATGCCATCCCGCCACAGGTTGCTAAAATATCATATTCGCATGCTTTTAAAAATTCCATTAGACTTAAGCCAATATTGGTAGGGGCTTGTAGGCTTGTAGTAGAATTGTCGGCGTTTTGTATGGTTATATTAATATCAGTCATTTAAAACAAATTATTTTAACGGTAATTTTTTTTCTACAATATCATTTTTGTATTGTATGCGTTCAGCTAAATTACCAATGGTGTCATAGTAAAGCCAAATGCTATCACGCTTATCATTTTTATAAATGCCTTTGTAACGCAGTTTTCCTGTTTCGGTATACGTTATATTTTGCCCACTTCGTAAGCCTTTATCAAAGTTCATTTCGCTCCAAGGTAAGCCATTTTGGTAAAAACTAATCCACTGGCCATGTCGTTTTCCGAAGCGGTAAAATCCTTTAAATTTTGTAATACCTGTAGGGTATTTATCAATATAATCGCCAGTAAAATTACTATCGGGCGGCATAATTAATAAGGGGTTTGTTTTTTTTAAAGAATCTACTTTTACTTTTTGTCGAACTTTTGAAACTGAATCAGCAATTTGTTTTTCTTTTTCGCTTAATTCTTTTTCATTATTTTCGGGCTTACAGCTTGTAAATAATAAACCTGTTAGTAGCACCAAACTAATTAATTTTTTCATTTTATTTTTTTCGTTCAATGGCATAAGTTAATAATTTTTTAAGGCTTTGTTTACTTTCGTTTTCAGGAAATTGCTCTAAAGCCTGTAAAGCCTTTTGTTTGTAGTTATTCATAATGGTAGTAGCATATTTTACGCCGCCTTTATCAATCACAAATTTAATGACTTGGTTTACTTTTTCACTTTCTTCGTTATGGTTTTTTATAATCGTAATAATTTTTCGTTTCTCTAACCAAGTGCTATTATTTAAGGCATAAATTAAGGGTAAGGTCATTTTTTTTTCTTTAATATCAATACCAGTAGGCTTTCCAATATTATCATCACTACCAAAATCAAATAAGTCGTCTTTTATTTGAAAGGCAATTCCGGTTAATGTTCCAAATTCTTTGGCTGCATTTATTGATTTTTCATCGTTACATACTGATGCTACACCTGCTGCACAGCAAGCGGCAATTAAGGTTGCTGTTTTTTTAGTAATAATATCAAAATAAATTTCTTCGCTAATATCTAATCGTCGGGCTTTTTCTATTTGTAACAACTCCCCCTCACTCATTTCGCGCACAGCGTTACTTAAAATTTTTAATAAATGAAAATCGTTATTTTCAATAGATAATAATAACCCTTTTGATAATAAAAAATCGCCTATTAAAACGGCAATTTTATTTTTCCATAAAGCATTCACACTAAAAAAACTGCGGCGTTCGTTGCTATCATCTACAACATCATCGTGCACTAATGTTGCTGTGTGCAATAATTCAATTAAAGCAGCAGCCCTATAAGTACTTTCATTAATTTCGCCAAAACTTTTAGCCGCTAAAAACGTAAACATAGGGCGTATTTGTTTGCCTTTACGTTTAACAATGTAATTGGTAATTTTATCAAGTAAGGGTACACTACTCTTCATAGCGCCTTTAAACTTTTCTTCAAAGGCTTCCATGTGCTGGGCTACGGGTAATTTTATATCGTCAACAGGTTTACTCAATGTTTTTAAATATAGTTATTTTACTAATTGTTGTGCTAATTTATTTTTGTTGGCAAGCTGTCCACATGCGGCATCAATATCCTTGCCTCTGCTACGGCGCACATTACAAATAATATTATTTTCTACTAAATAATTTGTAAAGGCCCTTAAACGCTCTGGTAAGGTTTGTTTAAATTCACAATCATCTATCGCATTATATTCAATAATATTTACTTTACTTTTTACTTTTTTGCAATAATCAACTAACTCTTTCGCATCTTGCAAACTATCGTTAAAGTCTTTAAATACAATATACTCAAAGGTAGGCCGGTTGCCAGTTTTATTATAAAAATGCAATAATGAATCCGCCAAATTATCTAAGGTATTTGTTTCGTTTATGGGCATAATGTGGTTACGTTTTTCGTCGTTAGCCGCATGAAGCGATAAGGCTAAATTAAACTTCACCTCATCATCGCCTAGCTTAGTGATCATTTTTGCAACACCAGCAGTGCTTATGGTTATACGTTTTGGAGACATCCCTAAGCCATTTGGGTTTGTAATTTTATCCACAGAACCCAATACTTCGTTATAATTTAAAAGTGGTTCGCCCATGCCCATATACACAATATTTGTAAGTGGCGTATTGTAGTTTTCAAATGCTGTATTTTTTATAAGAACAACTTGATCATAAATTTCATCGGCATTTAAATTACGCATACGTTTTAATTTACCCGTAGCGCAAAATTTACAGGTTAAACTGCAACCTACTTGTGAGGATATACAGGCAGTCATTCTCTCTCCTTGCGGTATTAAAACACTTTCAACTACATAATTGTCATGCAGTTTCATTGCACATTTAATGGTGCGGTCGTTACTAATTTGTAATTCAGCAATTTGTACCGCATTAATTAAAAAATTAGTTTGCAGGTAATCTCGCAAGGGCTTTGAAAGGTTAGACATGTTTTCAAAATTAACCTCACGTTTTGCCCACAACCAATCATACACTTGTTTAGCTCTAAACGAAGGTTCGTTAATTGTTTTAAACAAATTAGTTAGCTGCTCTAAAGTAAGCGCGCGAATATCTTTTTTAATTATCAAAATATAGCACAAAGATACCAAAGCAAACATTAAATAACTAACTTTGTTTGTGCAATTTTTAAGAGCAAATAAACTATTTAATGGGGAGCATTTTTTACCCGAAAACACCGTTTTAGTGCTTGAAAATAATGGCACTTTAAAAGATATTATTTTAGATACTGAAACCGATGTTTTAAATATTAAAACACTTGAAGGAATTATTACACCAGGTTTTGTAAATGCGCATTGCCATTTAGAACTAAGTCATTTAAAATCAATAATTCCAACACATACAGGTTTAGTTGAATTTGCAAAACAAATAATTATTAACCGAAATAAAATTAGTAAAGAAGAAATTTTTGAATACCAACAACAAGCCGATAAAAACATGTATGAGGCTGGAATTATTGCTGTAGGCGATATTTGTAATACAACGGATAGTTTCAGTACAAAGCAAAAAAGCAACATATATTATCATAATTTTATAGAATTGTTGGGTTTAAATCCTACAAACGCCATTACTAATTTTGATAAAGGATTACAATTGCTAAACGAATTAAAAAATACAGGTTTGATTGGAAGCCTTGCCCCACATGCCCCTTATAGTACAAGTAACGAATTAATTAATAAAATTGTTGATTATAATTTAAAGTATATTAATTGCAGCACTATTCACAACCAAGAAAGTGAGGAAGAAACAAAGTTTTTTATGGGCGAAAAAAACGATTTTGAAAAATTATATCAATTTTTAAATTTAGATATTAGTTGGTTTTATGCCCAAAAAACCACAAGTTTACAGTATTATTATCCTTTCTTAAAAAATCAAAATACTATTTTAGTACATAATACTGTTACTACACAACAAGATATTGAATTTACAAATAACCAAACTACTTTTTGGTGTTTTTGCCCCAACGCTAATTTATATATTGAAAACAAACTACCTAATTTTAAATTATTTAAAAATTTACAAAATAATATTTGTTTTGGTACAGATAGTTTAGCCAGTAATTGGGACTTAAACTTAATAAGCGAAGCAAATGTAATATTAAAAAATACGCCAACATTTAACATAGAAACTATTTTAAAATTTATGACTCTTAATGGAGCAAAAGCTCTAACTATTTCTGATAAATTTGGTAGTTTTATTAAAGGTAAAAATGTAGGTTTAAATTTAATTTCCACAAACAATAATCAACTTACTTTCACTAAAAAAATAGCTTAATATGTTATACTTAAAATCGTTTTGCTTTAATCCTTTTCAACAAAATACATATGTTGTATATGATGATAAGGGAACCGCTTTTATTATTGATCCAGGGAATTATACCTCTTCCGAAAACACACAACTAACGCATTTTATTTCTGAAAAAAAATTAAAATTAACTCGCTTATTATTAACACATGCCCATATCGACCATATTTTGGGTAACAAATTTATTTTTGATAACTATGGTTTATTACCCGAAGTACATAAAGACGATGTGTATTTTATTGATAATTTATTAAAAACGGGCGAAATGTATGGTGTGAAGTGCGACCCATCACCCAGCCCAATAAACTATATTAATGATGGCGATAAAATTACTTTGGGTGATTATAGGTTTGATTGCATTTACACTCCGGGGCATTCGCCAGGAAGTATTTCGTTTTACAACAAACAAAATAAATTATTAATAAGTGGCGATGTTTTGTTTTATGGAAGCATTGGCAGAAGTGATTTACCAAAGGGAAACCACCAAACACTTATTAACAGTATAAAACAAAAATTATTAATTTTAGAGGATGACACTAAAGTATATAGTGGGCATGGGCAACCCACAACAATAGGTTTCGAAAAAAGTAATAATCCCTTTTTGCATAATTAAAGTAGTTTTATTAGCACTTTTTCTAAAAAATGATGTTTTTCCATCTGTTAATACGCAAATTTATAATGCTGATAAAATTATATTTATAGAATTAACATGGCATCGCCATAACTGTAAAAACGGTATTTTTCTTTAATCGCTTCTTTATAAGCTTTGTCTATTAACTCGTAACCACCAAAGGCGCTTACCATCATTAATAAAGTACTTTCTGGCATATGAAAATTGGTAATCATACAATTAGCAACGCTAAAATCGTATGGTGGAAAAATAAATTTATTTGTCCAACCTACATAAGGGTTTAATTGGCCCGTAGTACTTACTGATGATTCGATAGAGCGCATAACGGTTGTACCAACAGCACAAACCTTTTTCTTTTTAAGTTTTGCCGAATTTACAATTTTACACGTATCGCTTGAGATTAAGGCTTCTTCGCTCTCCATTTTATGTTTGGTTAAGTCTTCTACTTCTACGGTTCTAAAAGTACCTAAGCCTATGTGTAATGTTATTGGTGCAAATTGCACCCCTTTAATTTCTAAACGTTTTAATAACTCACGGCTAAAGTGTAAGCCTGCTGTAGGGGCTGCTACAGCGCCTTCGTTTTTAGCATATACGGTTTGGTAACGCTCAATATCTTCAGGTTCGCTTTCGCGTTTAATATATTTTGGTAATGGAGTTTCGCCTAAATCGTACAATACTTTTCTAAATTCTTCGTAGCTACCGTCGTATAAAAAACGTAAGGTACGTCCACGTGATGTTGTGTTATCAATAACTTCGGCTACAAGGCTATCATTTTCGCCAAAATATAATTTGTTACCAATACGTATTTTACGAGCGGGGTCAACTAAAACATCCCACAAACGGCTTTCAGCATTTAATTCGCGTAATAAAAATACTTCAATTTTAGCACCTGTTTTTTCTTTATTACCGTACATACGTGCCGGAAAAACCTTTGTATCGTTAAGCATTAGCACGTCACCTTCGTCAAAATAATTTACAATATCTTTAAATTTTTTGTGTGTAATTTTTCCAGTAGCGCGGTCAACTACCATTAATTTGGAGTCTTCGCGATTTTTTGCTGGATGCTCTGCTATTAAATCTTTAGGCAGATTAAATTTAAACATGGATAACTTCATAGAGTATATTTTTTAATTTTTTGTAAGAAAATAAATTTGAATTTTAAATGTGAGTTAGAATACAACTCCTAAAAAAACGCAGAAATATAATCTTACGGGATTAATTTTGGTGTGCAAAACTAACATTATTTTTTTAATATTTGCTTTTATATTTAGTTAAAAAAAATAAAAATAACAGTGTTAAAAATAAATACTATAAAACCTAAAACCTTTATTACTGTATTGAAGGGCTGGCGCCGGAAATTTAATGATGTTAATCATTGAAAAAATGCGTTTTAGTACAATACTTTTTGTTTTAATTTGGGTTAAATCAACATCTAAACTAAAATAAAAACGGCGTTCGGGTTTATATAATAGCACATTTCCATCAGCATCTTGCACTACAAAGGAATTGTAACGTGCATTTAGCATGCCATAGGCGCTATAACCAAATGCTACATTTAGCCATTTTGGAAATTTATTTTGTTTTTTTATAAAACTTGATGGGTTAATACTTAGCCAATAGGTTTGTGCATTATAATCTTTTAAAATTTGTGAATAAAAATTTTTGCCCAGTAAATTTGGGTTGTATTGTGCCAAACCGCTTTGGGCGTAGGATAATTTTAGTTGTATGCGCTGTTGGTTAAAAAATACTTCTTGGCTAATGGCTATTCCACTTCCTAAGGCATTGGATAACATATCGCCCCAACTAAAGCCCCATCCCTGACTAAAACCGTCCATACATTCAATAGCCGTCATATAAACTAAGCCGCTCGTGCCTCCAAAAATTAATTTTTGTTTTTTAGTAAAACCGGCCCAATCAAAAGCATTCATCATTAATCTTCCGGTTTGGTAAGTGGTAAATGCGTGCCCTGCTTTGTCCATTTGCAGCCACTCTGCATTATCGTTAAAAAAATGAAATTTGCCAGTATTGTATTGTTTATACCATTGTTGGTTTAAGTATACTAAGGAGCTAGTTATTAATACACCCGAACCAGATAATAGTATAATTTTACGATTTTTAAAATTAATAGCCGTATCTTTTTTTTGTTGTGAAAAAAGTAAATGACAACTAGCAATTAAAAATAAGCTATATAATAACTTTAGCATTATAGTAATATACGATTTTTTTTTGCAATAAGTTTAATTAATAATTACAAAAGCATTAGCTGTTTATAAATTTCTAATACTTGTGTTATTACTAATTGGGTTTCGTTATTATAAATTACAAAATGGCTTTGTTTTATTTTTTGATTTTGTGGTAATTGATTATTTATTTTTTTAACCACATCTTCTTCGCTTAAATTATCACGTTGCATGGTGCGTTTAATGCGTAACTCATCGTTTGCTACTACTAAAATAATTTTATTGACTTGGTTTTGTAAATTGGCTTCAAATAATAAAGCGGTTTCATTAATTATAATTTGATTTTTGTTTTTTAGTATAAAATCATTAAAACAACTAGCAACTGCTGGATGAATAATAATATTTAGTTCTTCTAATATTAATTTATTATTGAATAGTTTAGAGTTTATAAAAGGTTTATTAAGCGTAGTTGCATTTAAATAAGCATTGTTACCTATAAGTGCAATTACTTTAGTTTTTATTTTAGGATTAAAATAAAGCTGTTTAGCTACTTCATCGCTAATAAATAATTTACAACCCAATAGCTCAAATAACTTTGCTACAGTGCTTTTTCCACTACCTATTCCTCCTGTTAAACCTACTATCATTACTTTTTAATTAATATAACTTCAACTTCTTTTGGTTCAATACTCATTACGGTAATATTGCCTGGCAAGGTACTTAATGCTACCTTTAGTTTTGTATTATTAGTATTTTTTGATGGTGTTACAGTTGCTTTAAAATAAATAGTATCAGTTATATTAAATGTGTTTTGTATGCTTGTAAATTTTACTTTTACCCGTTGCGGAAAAATGGTTGCCTGCCTAAATTCTTCGTTATTTAACAGTTGTATGGGTACATAAATGGTTTGTTCTATTAATTTATCCACCTCAACGGCTACATTTATTTTTGATTGATTAACGCTAATACTTGTGTTTGGTTTTATAATTACCAATTCTTTACTAAACGATTTGTTTATTTCAGTTACGTTTAATACTTCGGTATAAATGGTATCAATATTTTTTATAATTGTAGTATCGCCCCAAATACTTATAAAAGTAGGATTAGTAATTGGTTTTTTGTAGCCGTAGCCTTGGGCACATTTTAATTGCAAGGGTACTTTTATAAATACGTTTTTTTGAAAGCCGCTACGTTCGGTAAAATATAAAGTATCGGGGCTAATTTGTTTTATTTGCGTTTCAAATTTTAAAATGGGTTTAAAATTTATAGTACTTGCCGATAGAATATAATTTAATTGCTTATTATTTGTTTTTAAATCGTTAAAATCAATATCAATTGTTTTGGTTTGATTATAAATTATAAAAAATAATTTTAAACCGCTGGCCTTAATATCGAGTGTAAGTTTAGTTGGCAAATCGTTTAAAGCAATTTTATTTTGAGGAATATTTTTAAACCTAACAGGAATTTTTAAAGTGTGTGTATAAACCGTATTTAAAGCATGTACCAACCATAAAATACAGGCAAATAGTAAGCATATAAAAAAAGCCGTAGTTTTACTCGGCTTTTTTACTGTTGCATTAACATTAGTATGTTGTTGATTGTTCAACAATAATAGTTAGTTTTGAGGAATAGTAGCGGTAGCATCTTGTGATACTGCATTTTTAGAAATTCTCATTTTACTACCATCTTCTACTTCCATAACAATGGTAGCATCGTCTTTTACCTCTACAATTTTACCATAAATACCGCCAATGGTTAAAATTTTATCTCCTTTTTTTAATTCAGAAATATATTTTTTTTGATCTTTTGCTTTTTTCATTTGTGGTCTAATCATAAAAAAATAAAATACCACTACAATTGCTATTAAAGGCAAAAATTGCATTATAGGATTTTGACCATTTGCGGGCGCACCCATTAAAACTACTAATTGATTTATCATATTTTTTTTTATTTTTTGTTTGTTTGTTTGTTTAATTATTTTATATTAAAATATTTGTTCTTTGCCTTATTTTTTTGTTATAAGCATTGGTGTATCTACTTTGCTGTTTCGGCTACAATTACATCAGCTTTAATTTTTACAATGCGTGTAGCAGGTTCGCAATTGGTAACAATGGTTACTGTTTTTTCTTGTAAACCACTTTTGCCTTCGCTATTAAATACCACATCAATTTTGTTTTCTGCACCAGCTTTAATGGGTTCTTTAGGCCATTGGGGTATTGTACATCCACAACTGCCATTAGCCCCACTGATTATTAAATTTTTACTACCAATGTTTTTAAAGTAAAAGGAGTGGCTGACCCTTTCGCCTTGTGTAATTTTACCAAAATCAAATACTTCTTCGTTAAATTTAACTTCGGGTAAATTGGTGTTTGTACTCCCGTTGGCTGTTTGAGAATTGTTTACATCGTCTGAGTTAACGATTTTGTCATCAGCACTGTTAGTACATGATATAAAAATAATTAAACAAGCTAAAATTAATATACGGTTCATATTATTAAAAAAGTATGCAAATATACGTAGATTGTGTGGGGTATAAAAACAAAAAATTCCCAATTATTTGGGAATTTTTTTATTTAAATGTTTATTATGTCTTAGAATTTGGCGCGAATTTTACGCATTTTACGTTTGTTACTTCTTCCAAAGAAGCCACCTTTGTAGCGTGAACGATAAAAACTACTTTTACCTCTAATTACATAACTGTAGCTCAGGCTTAATGTCATATAGGCATCTTTGTGAGTTTTGTCGCCACGCTTAGCGCCCCAAGTGTGAGATAAATAAGCGCCTGGGTTATCAGAAATTTCAGTAGCTGGTAATTCGTTAGTTCTTAAAATTAAACCTTGTGTGTAAGAATCTGAAGGTTTATCAGGGTAATTGCCACTAATGTCATCAATATAATCGGTAAATGTTTTACGATAGTTTGCTTCAAAGCCTAAACGGTGTTTTTTATCAAATGTAAAATAAAAACCTACACCCATTGGTATGTTTAACACAATGCTTTTGTAGGCGTAACCTTCGGTTTGATAATCTCTTAATTTTACCCACTCGCCTTGGTATGACGATTTTGGATTAGTGTAAAAACCGCCAACACCGCCAAATACATATGCTCTAAAGCCATTTTTGTATCGGTAGGTATTGCCTAAGTCGTTATTTTCATAAAAGAAAAATTCGCCTGTTAGTCCTAAATCAAAAATATCATTTTTAAAGTTAAAGTTACGAAAATGCCTACCAGGATTTGATGACAGCTTATCATCTCCTTGTAATCTCAAATAATCAAAGGCTAATTTTAAGGATAATTTTGGACGAAATTTATAACGTACAAACGCACCAATATTATAACGGGTTTGGGCTAATTTTAAATCAGCAATAAAATCTCTGCGGGTTTTTTCTTTACCGCCAATATCGCCTAAATAATTACTTGCGCCTACTGATATACCATAATCCCAAAGCCATTGGGCTTTACTTGAAAACGATAAAAAGACAACAAAAAGTACAAAAATAATTTTTTTCATTACAAACTAGTTATTACAATATCTTTCAAATATACGTAAAAACTGCAGAAAAAAATTATTTTTTTATTAAAAAACACAAAATTGGTTTTTAAAATGTATTCACGCCCTGTACCGTAGTGTATTTCATAGTATATTTTACGCCAGGATTAATGTATTTATAGGCGCTGTGGCTCATTAAGGCTGCTTCGTGAAAGCCACATAAAATTAACTTTAATTTATTGGTGTAGCTGTTAATATCACCAATAGCATATACGCCACCAATATTGGTACTGTAGTCATCGGTATTTACTTCAATGGCATTTTTATCTAAGTTTAAGCCCCAATTTTCTATTGGGCCTAATTTTGGACTTAAGCCAAAAAGGGGTATTAAATGCTGTGTACTAATGTTTGTTTTTTGTTGTGTTTTTAGGTTTTCAACTTCTACGATTTCTAATGCATCTTTACCGCTAATACTAACTATAGCTGAGTTTAATAATAGGTTAATATTGCCTTTTTGAGCCAGTTGCATAACTTTATTAACGCTATCAGGAGCGCCTCTAAAGCTTTCACTTCTGTGAACTAAGGTTAACTCGCTACATACATCGCTTAAAAAAATGGCCCAATCTAAAGCACTATCTCCGCCACCCGCAATTACCATTTTTTGGTTTCGGTATTTTTCGGGGTCTAAAATCATATAGTTTACACCTTTGCCGTTTTCGTATTTTTGTAAATTTTCAATGTCTGGTTTACGGGGTTCAAAACAGCCTAAACCACCTGCAATAACTACGATTTTAGCATTAATTACTGTACCCATATTGGTGGTTAAAACAAAATCGCGTTCGCCATTTTTTTGTAACGATTCAATGCGCTCGCCCAAAGTAAAGCTTGGGTTAAATGGTTTTGCCTGAAGCATTAAATTATCTACTAATTCTTGAGCTAAAACGCTGGGATAGCCGGGTATATCGTAAATGGGTTTTTTGGGATAAATTTCAGACAATTGCCCCCCCACTTGAGGTAAATAATCCACTAAATGGCAACGCATTTTAAGCAACCCAGCCTCAAAAATGGCAAATAATCCAACGGGCCCAGCGCCTATTATAACAATATCGGTAGTAATCATTTAATTTTTTTGTAAAAGTAGCTTAATTTAATTATTGATAAAACTTAAAAATTGATAAAAAGTGTAAACTTTTTATGTTTATATTTATACAATTATTTAACCCAAATTTATTATGAAAAAACAATTACTTACAATTTTTAGTGCAGTATTAGCCACATCGGCAATTGCGCAAATTACAAGCCCAGCATGGCAAACTTTGCAAAATACAAATTACACAATGACAAGCGCTTCCTCTAAATTTTTAGATGTAGTAAGTTCAAATGTCGTATGGAGTGTTGGTTATAGCGGAACAGGCGTGAGTGCTAATTATAATGATTTTAGCCGAACCATTAATGCTGGTACTACTTTTAACACAGGTAACATTTATGCTGATACAAATACTTATGTAATTGCAAATTTAGAGGGTATTGATGCGAATACAGCATGGGTATCGTCATACCTAAAAGGTCCTCAAGCACAAGGTGCTATTCATAAAACTACTAATGGTGGTGCTACATGGGTAAATATGACAGCGGCTGGTATGTACACAAACGCTGCATCGTTTACAGATATTATTGCTTTTACAACTTCTTCAGTAGGTATTACCATGGGCGATCCGCATGCTGGTAATGCTAATGAGTTTGAAATATGGCGCACTGCAGATGCTGGTGCTACATGGACATTAGTACCAGGTGCTAATATTCCAAATCCAACTGCAGGCGAATATGGTTTAGTAAATATTTATGCTAAACAGGGTACTTCAAATTATTGGTTTGGTACAAATAAAGGAAGAATTTTTCGTTCAACCGATGCTGGTTTAACATGGAATGTGGCTGTATTACCAGGTACGCCAACAGCTAGTTTAAACGTAAATAATATTGCATTTACCACGTCTTTAACGGGTGTTTCTTACGTTTATAATTCATCTACTACACCTTCTACATTTGAAGAATATGTTACAAATAATGGCGGTGTAAGTTGGACAAAAGTTACAACCATTGATCCTGTATTAGGAAGAAATGATATTTGTGCTATACCAGGAACTGGTATTTTTGCAAGTTGTGCAAATACAAGTACAGCTAATATTTCTAACTTATCATATTCTAAAGATGGTGGCTTAACATGGACAGATTGGGGTTCAAGCAACATCGCTTATTTAAAAGTTGATTTTGCAGATGCTTGCAGTGGTTGGGCATCTACTTTTCAAACTGCGGGTAACCTTGGTGGTATATACAAATTTAACGGGCCTACAGCTATTTTTAGTTTATCAAGTAATAATGTGTGTTTAAGTGGTCCTAGCGCTACAGTAGTGCCAGTAAATTCATCATTAGGTTGTGGTAGTTATACCTGGAGTAGTAGTGTGGGCGTTGCATTTTCATCGCCAACAGCTACTAACCCAACTATTACTTTTACAGCAAACGGAACTTATACAATTGCACTACTAGCAAATAATGGTTTTACAACAAATGCAACTTCTCAGGTTGTAAACGTAATTGGTTGCGTGTCGCCAGTTGCTTCTTTTAATTCACCAACAGGAACACTTTGTAACAAAGCAGTATTAAATTTTACGAATACAAGCACTGGTTCACCTGTGCCTACCTATTCGTGGAGCACATCGGCTGCTAATGCTACTATTAACCCAAGTTCAACAGCTACAAATGTATCTATCACGTTTTCAACAGCTGGTGTATATTCGGTTACATTATTAGCAACTAATGGAAATGGTACTTCACAAGTTACACAAACCGTTAATATTAGTAACTGTGCCCCTGTAGTTGGGTTTTTATTACCAGCTTCGGCAACAAATTGTACGTTGTCTCCAATAACGACCACTAATACAAGTACTTCGGCTAATGGTGCCTTGAGCTATACTTGGAGTATAATGCCTGCAGGCGGAACTTTTTCTCCAAATGCTGGTGCTCAAAACCCGCAAATAAACTTTACAGCAGCGGGTAATTATACTATTACTTTAAATGCAAGTAACGCTTCGGGTATTTCATCTGCAGTAAATTCTATTAGTGTTTCTACATGCGTTGGTATTGCTGAAAATAGTTTATTAGCAAGTAATGTTAAATTATACCCTAACCCAACTAAAGATATAGTAACCGTAAGCTTACCACATAATGGTAATGAGTACACTGTTACTGTAACAGATATTTTAGGTACCATTGTTTATACTCAAAAAACAAGTAAAAACGATACTCAAATTAATTTAGCAAATAAGGCTAAGGGTATTTACTTTATTACTATTGAAGGCAATAAAGAAAAAGCTACTAAAAAAATTATTGTTGAGTAATTATAAATATTAAAGAAATGCAGAAGACAAAAATCTGTGTTTATAAATAAGTAATAAAAAATCCTCATCTTAAATGGTGGGGATTTTTTTTGATATCTACCTTTATAATTCATTTAGCTCGACTTCCAAGATATACAATCGCCTTTTTTGGAAATAGTAATTAACATTCTAACAAAAATCATCTTACTTTTATTAAATAATTTTATATAAACGGCAAAATTTAAGTATATTCGGAGAAATTATTTAAAACCAAAAAAACATGAAGAAACTATTTACTACAGCTTTAGCACTTTTAGCTTTTAAAACTGCAATTTTAGCCCAAACCGTAACGGCGGTAGGTGTGGTTACCCTTACTGGTGGCCCAAGTACACCTATGGAAGTAGCCTACAACCCAACATTCAACTTATATTACGCTGGTGCCGGTGGATTTGGCTGTAATAACCTATCTACATGGTCGGCAGCAGGTGGTTCAACAATTGCTACAGTTAGTGAGTGTTATGATGCCAGAGGTTTATGGTGGAATAGCCTTACTAATTCGTTAGAGGGTAATAGTTACAATTCGGCTGGTATTTATACCATGGCTATATCGGGTACAGGTATTCCAACAGGTGTTGGAGCAGTTGCTTCAAC
>JANYEQ010000062.1 GCA_025363015.1 Bacteroidota bacterium | reverse complement strand
GATGGTTTTAACGATGAACTACTAATACAACTACCCAACACACAAAGCGCAACGCTAAGAGTATTTAATAGGTGGGGCAATATGGTGGCCGAGCTTGCCGAAGCCACCCCTCAAACAACCAACAACCCATCTCAAACAACTGTGTTAAAATGGAACGGAAAAGCCAACAAAGGGCTTCTCCCCTTTGGGGAGAAGGGAGAGGGGCTACCAAGCGGCACTTATTTTTATATAGTAGAAAGCATAACTACAACTGGCGAACAGAAGAATTATAAGCAGTTTGTAGAGTTGCTGAGGTAAGAAATTATAATTGATAAATTAAAAACAATGGCAATAGCAAATTTAGTGAGTATTTTAAGTAGCCTTGATTAGTCTGCCCACATGCTGGCTCAAACAAGTACTACTTGTTTGCCCTGCCCTTTGAAAAATAACGTAAAAAATCGAGGAGGGTTTAAAGCGTTAGGGTTTTGTGCTAAGCAAACGTAGAGCGAATATGGCACGCCATATATTTAGCACCACCGAGCGGCTTGTTTGCGAGGTTAAACCCTCCGTAGATTTTGAGTTATTTTTCAATAGCCTTGATTTTTGCTCAACTTTTTATCAAGAAAAAGTTGAAAGGAAAATTTTAAAAATAAGTTGAGCAAGCTACCGCACCAGCCGGCTCAATTGTTTGCTAAACAATTGCCCTGTTTCTTTTGCATCAAGGCAAAAGAAAGAAGATAAATTATTAAAGAAATAAATTGTAAATTAGATTAACTTAAAAAATAAAACTATGAAAAAGGTAATTTTAATACCCGTATTTATATTACTAATAATTACAAAATATGCGGCCCAAGTTGTAGTAGATATTGACCCTACATTTACAACAGGCATTGGTGCCAATGGCGATATACTAAAAACTGTTTTACAGCCCGATGGTAAAATAATTGTGTATGGAAACTTTACAACCTATAATAATTTACCTTATACAAACTTTGTACGATTAAATGCCGATGGCAGTTTAGATGCCACTTTTAATTGCGGTAGTAGTTTTTCGCCTCAAACTAATAGTTATGGCGTTATAGTTATTACACTTCAAGCTGATGGTAAACTACTTTTAGGTGGTTATTTTACCGGGTTTAATGGCGTGGCTTGTAAAAATATAGTAAGATTAAATAGTAACGGTTCAATTGATAATTCGTTTAATGCAAGTTTTAACGAGAGGGTATGTGCTATTGCAACACAATCTACCGGAAAAATAATTGTAGGTGGTTTTTTTACAAACTATAACGCAACAGATTCTTGCGGTAAAATTGCTAGATTATTTGTTAATGGCAATTTAGATTTAACTTTTCAATCGGGTACAGGTTGCCAACTAACTAATACAAACACGCCCTATGTATTAAATATAAACAAAACATTTGGCGATACCTTACTTATTTCGGGGGTATTTTCAAAGTATAACGGTAAAATAAGTAAAGCTATTGCTAAATTATATCCCAACGGTAAGTTAGATAGCACTTACACAAATTTTGATGGTTTTAACCAACAAGTAAGCAAAATTATGGTTAACCAATATGGCGAAGCTTTTTGTTTAGGTAATTTTACAACTTATAAAAGCAAAACAGTCGCTTATGGTGCTAAATTAAACCGCTTTGGTAATTTAGATACAAACTACATTTTTTGTGGATTGTTTTATTCAAATACTATAGTTGCTGCTGCATTAAAGCTAAATAACGAATTGTTAGTTTGTGGTAAAATTTATCCTGATTTTAATAATTATAAATTAACAAAACTTGATGCAAGTGGTAGCATAGATAGCCTAAATTTTAAAACCGGAAATGGCTTTAATGGCGGTAGTGTATATGCAATAAATATACAACCCAATGGTAAAATAATAGCTGCCGGTAATTTTAATACATACAGAGGCATAAATTGTAACAAAATAGTACGCTTAAATGAAATAAGTGTTGTTGGCATAAAACAACATTATATTAATTACAATACCAAAGTGTACCCTAACCCTGCTAATACCGAGGTTATAATTACAACCGAAGTAGAAGGGGCAAGTATTACTATTTATACTATTATAGGCGAAATTGTATTACAAATGCCTTTAACAAGTACTACTGTATTAAAAGTAGATGAGCTAAAAGCAGGCACGTATTTGTATAAAATTGTTAAGGATAAAACCCTTATAAAAGCCGATAAATTAATTATTAACCATTAATATTTATTGATGGATTTTAATCAAATAGATTATAAAAGTAAGCTAATAATTATTAGCTTACTTTTATTTTATAAAAGTAATTATTGTCAAAATAACCTTAACTACATTCCAAATGGTTCGTTTGAATCTTTTACATCCTGTCCAAATTATGCTTCTCAATTAAATAAAACTGTAAATTGGTTTAATGCAACTAAAGTAGGCTCACCAGATTACTTTAACTCGTGTGCAACAACGACCATTGTAACGATTCCAATTAACTATTTTGGCAGTCAAAATACTAGAACTGGGAATGGTTATTGTGGCTTTGCGACAAAGCTTGATAATAACTTGGACTTTAGAGAATATATTGAAACAAAAACTACAACCACTTTAAAACAAAATATGCTGTACTGCATTACCTTTTATGTAAGTTTAAGTGAAATTAGTAGGTATGCAATAAGTAATATCGCGTTTAATTTAACGCAGGATAGTTTAAAAAACTTTGGCCCATTATTTTTCACGCCTACTTATGAAAATCCATTAACAAATATAATTACCGACACCTTAGGTTGGCAAAAAATACAAACACAATATACAGCAAATGGAACGGAAAACTTTATGACTATTGGTAGTTTTAAAGATGATGCCAATACAAATTTTACTCAAACAAAATTTCTATTAAGTCCTTCGCCCCCCAATCCAAACGGTAGCTATTATTATGTTGATGACGTTTCCATATTTGAAATCTCCCCCGCTAAAGCAGCCTCACAAAAAACAATAACTGTATGTG
>JANYEQ010000027.1 GCA_025363015.1 Bacteroidota bacterium | reverse complement strand
ATGCTTGTTTAACAAAAATGTTTTAGCAATGCGTTTTAACGCATACTCCTATTGCTTTACAAAAGCCAATTATACGCACTATTACAAATTTTTTGGCATTTGTTGTTTAAAAGTGCAACGGTAAATTACACGTATGCCTTTTAAAGTATAAAATTGCTCATTATTATTTTATAAATTAGTAGCATAACATTTTTTTAAACAACTACATGATACGATTTTTTATTTTAATAACTATTTTAATACTCAGTTTAAAAATAGTAGCACAACTCCCATCTGTTTACATTAAACCCAAACATATTATACAATTTGCTGCCGAAACTAAAGAAGCTAGTTTATATATAGTAATTGATAACGAAAAAAATAATGATGATGCAGCAGTAATAGACGCTGCAAAAACGTATTGGAAACAAGGAAGTATTAAATACCTTTCAACCTTACAGTTTACAGAAAAATTAAAATTGAAAAATTTTGACATTAAAGATTTTTATTTATTTCAAAATTTTAAAACCAATTACCAAACCCGCTACTCTTTATACCAAGCCAATGGCTATTATTTAACCAATAAACCTTACGAATTACTTTATAGTGCAAAGCCTAAAAATTTTCCTGCTTATTTATTTTTTTCGGCAAATAATTTAAGCGATAGTAAGGGCGATATAAACAAAGGCTATTATTCGTTAATGATTAAAAATTTTAATTATGATATTGGTTATTGCAGAAATGCCGATAACTTTAAAACTAAACCAAAATATAAACGTGTAAAGGGCCTAGCTTTTTTTAAAGAAATGAGTGCATTTAGTAAAAAAACATTTTTATTAGTGAAAGAACAAATACCTAAAAAAGAAAAAAATATAAAAAAAAGTAAAAAAGATACAAAAGAAAGTGTTTTAAAAAATACCTCTTTAGATATTAAAGAAAATGTGTTAGGCACTGAAGTAAAATCGTATGTTGTTTTTCCTGAGGATGTGGAGTTTGCTGTTAAAAAAGGAGATAAAGACGTATTACTATATAGTGGTGGCACGGTTTATTCGGCCGAAGATGGCTCTGCATATGCTACCTATAAAACCAACCCCTCACCCTCTACTTTTTATATAATTTATTCAATCACATCGTTAGTATTAACCGTAGCTGTATTTGCTATTGTTTTGGGTGGCAGATAAATTATTATTTAATAAAATTAATATAAACTTAAAAAAAACATTTAGTATGAATCTGAAATTAATAAGTACTTTTATTTTAATACTCATATCAAAGTATAGTATTTGCCAAATATACACACCTATTTCTTTTCCTGAAAAGGTAGATAAAAAATATGTTTTTAATTCGTTATTAGAAAAAGAAAAATACGATAAAAAGCTAAAAGGTAAGTTACCAAAAAAATATAGAGAAGATTTTTCATACAGTTCAACCTTTGGCAAAACTCAACTTTTTACCGATGGAGATATTTATTTAAGTTGGCCACAAATGGAAAGCTACATTAATCAAATTTTAGACTCTATATTACCAAGTAATTTAATTTCGAAAAAAATTCATGCCTATGTGGGCAGAAACAGCAGTATTAATGCTTTTTGCTTGTATGATGGCACCATGATTGTAAACATTGGCTTAATTGCCGAAGCAAAAAACGAAGCCGCTTTAGCAACAATTATGGGGCACGAATTAGGTCATTATATTAAAAACCATTTACTAAATGATTATAAAAATAAAATAAAAAATAAAAAAAGCGACTTAGAACAAAATATTAAAAATATGCAACATACTCAAGAATTGGAGTTAGAAGCCGATAACCAAGGTTTTAGCATTGCAAAAAATGTTGGCTACGATTTAAACGAAGCATTTTCGAATTTTGAATTATTTATACGCGAAGACGAATATTACGAAAAAAGAAATAAAAGTACCCTGGCTAATGCCGATACTGTTACCATTTCAACCAAAGCTGGTAAATATAAAGCTAACACGCTTGAAAAATTATTGAGTACACACCCTGATATGAAGGATAGAAAAGAAAAATTAAGTGCTTATATAAAACTAAATCCACTTACAAAAAAAATAAAATATAAAATGGATGAAGATTTATTTTTATCACTTCAAAAACAAGCTCGATTAGAATGTGTTTACTTAATATTTAATTCTAACAATTATACCGAGTGTATTGAGCGAGCATTTATTTACCATTTATTTAGCCCTAATGATATTAATTACATATATTTTACAGCCGAATGTACTCGTAGGCTTTGTTTGCTAGATTATAAGTTAAAAAAGAAAGGATTTTTAGCTGAAAAATTAATTAATGATGGTTTTAAAGAAGGCCAAAGCATACTACACGATTTAAAATTTTTAATACCTAATAACGAAAAATATACTCAAATTAGTGCAAAAGAATTATTGAATTCAAATACTGTTGTTTTTGAAAATTATAAAGATGCTTTTTATTATTTCACAAAAAAATTAATAGATGCTAATTATCCAGAAGCATTTTTAATGCGGGCTTTGTTTGAAAACAATAAGGCTAAAATTCAAGAAAACATCTCAAAATATACCAGTCATCCTAAATCGCTTCACAAACAATATGCTACTAATTATTTAAACAATAAATTAAGCGAAAGCATAAACGCCAATACAAAAGAAATAATAATGATACCCAAAGTTTATTTTTTTAGAAATAGCTATTTAAACAGCAAATATAATTATGGCAATACTGCTGTTTACTACGCTAAAAGCGAAATTATGGGTAAAGAACTAGCTAATAATTTTGAAACATCGTTTAACGAAAAATTACCAGATGTAAAAACAATTTCGTTACCCTTAGCAGCCACTGAAAATTTTAACACAAAATATAAATACGAAAAAATTATAAATTCCAGTATATTGGCCAAAAGAGATGAAAACGAAGGCTACGAAGTAGTTCATTATTATAAAGAGTTAGAAGATGAAGACTACACCGGGAAATTAGATTTATTTAGATTAGACCCAAGTATTTGGGAATTTTTTAATGACAATAAAATAAATACAATTACGTATGCAAACTATACAAGGCATATAAGTGCTACTGCTAAAAAAATTCGTAATATATACCTTGTATTAAGTGTACCTACTTTTGGTTTTTTTTTACCATTTGCCCTAGGAATACCTGTTAATTATAAAAAATTAAGTTTATATTCTTATAACTCAAAATTAGGAGCTATGTATTACGACACCCACTGGAGGCGCCGAAAAATTAATTCGAAAAAAGCACTAAACATGTTTAAATACATGCGAAAAAGCAGAGAAAAATTTATAAAAGAATATAGCGAAAAATACTAATATACCATATTAGTATTTGCTTTGTATTTTATTTAAATAGCATCAAAATCTACTACTACCTTTTGAGTTATTGGGTGGGCTTGGCAAGTAAGCACATAGCCATCTTCAACCTCTTTATCAGTTAAGGCAAAATTAGCGGTCATTTTTACTTGCCCTTCAATTACTTTGGCACGGCAAGTGCAGCACACGCCACCTTTACAACTAAATGGGGCATCAACGCCAGCTTCAATACTAGCTTCTAAAATACTAACGCTTGTAGTACTTAAGGTAAAATTAGTTTCAATACCATATTGTAAAACAGTAACGTTTGCTTTTACATTTTCTTCTGTAACTGCATTGGCTTCAGCTTTTTCAACGGCATCTATAACGGCACTAAAATATTCTATTTTAATTTTTTCGTTGGCAATTTTTAGTTTTTGTAGGGCCGTTTTAACGTTTTCCATCATGGGGCCAGGGCCACAAATAAAATACTCATCGGCATTTACACCGCCAAAATTTTCAGTTAAAGCAATCGTTTTTTCAACAGTAACAATACCTGTTTGTAAATCATTAATTTTTTGTTGTGGCTCGTCAAAAACATAAACTACTTTAAAATTAGTATTTTGAGAGGCAATTGTATCAATTTCTGTTTTAAAAATTGTACTTTCTTCGTTTTTATTGGCATATATTAAAGTTACAGTGCTATTTTTTTCAACATACAATACACTTTTTAAAATGCTCATCATAGGTGTAATACCACTTCCACCAGCAAATAAAACATAATTTTTTTTATTTCCGCCAGATAAAGAAGTATAAAAATTTCCCATAGGGGTCATTACTTCAAGGGCATCGCCCACTTTTAACATTCGGTTAATAAAAGTGCTAGCTTTACCGCCAGTAACTTCTTTCACGGCAACACGCAACTCTTTTTCGCTGTAGGGGCTGGTGCATAAACTGTAGGAGCGACGAATTTCTTCGCCATTTATATTAAATTTTAAAGTAATGTATTGCCCTTGTTTAAATTGGTACTCGGGTTGTTGCATTGCTGGGATATCAAACGCTACCGATACTGCATCAGCAGTTTCTTTTTTAATATCTTTTACTTTTAAGGTATGAAAACGTGCCATAATAATTTTTGTTGTATACAAAAGTACATATTTTAAAATAAATAAAATTGCTATTTTTACCGCTTATGAGCAAAGATAAAAAAGTAGTGACCAGCGTTATTAAAAACCCAAAAACTTTTTATGATAAGTTTGAAAATTGGGCTGCAAAAAACGATAAAAAACTATTTTACTTTTTAATTACTTTAAGTTTATTTTTATCGTTTATTTCGTTTAATGCGCGTATTAGTGAGGCACACGACGACGCTCTTTATTTAGAGGGCGGCTGGCGTTTTGTACACGAATTCCCTAACTACTTTTACACTCAAAATGCCCCACTTTACCCATTATTTTTAGGTTTATTAATAAAAATAATGGGTTTTAAATTAATTATCTTTAAACTATTTTCGGTTTTATTTAATGTATTAGGGTTTGTATTATTTTACAAAGCATTAAAAAACAAAGTGCCTGCCATTGTGTTTGTACCTGTATTAATTTTTAGGGCCACCAACCATTTAATAATGTATTACGCTAGTATGACGTTTACAGAAGCTTTTTACTTTTTTTTACAAGGCGTATTTTTTTATTATGCGGTTAAAGTAATAGAAACTGTGGCTAAAGATGGTGTGAATATTAAACCACAATTAAAATTATGGTTAATGTTGGGTGTTAGTATGTTTTTAATTAGTACCGTAAAAAGTTCAGCGAGTGTAGTAGTACCTGCAGTTTTATTGTTTTTTATAATTTATAAAAACTACAAAGCCGCAGGAGTTTCGTTATTGGCTTATTTGGCTATTAAAATACCCTACGAAGCCATTGTTAGAAGTACATGGAATGCGCCAAACCAATTTAATGGACAAAGTAAAATTTTATTACAAAAAGATCCTTACAATGCTTCTTTAGGTAACGACGATGCAGCGGGCTTTGTACAACGTTTTTTTGATAATTGTAATTTATATATCGGTAAACGTTTTTACCAACTCTTAGGTTGGCGCGATGAAAATTTTGTAACCCAAAAAACACAGTTTGAAGAATATGGCTTTGTAACCATTATTACCATTGCCATCATAGCAATTGGATTTTGGCTATTGTTTAAACAAAAAAATAAAGTAATGGTATTAGTTGCCTTATACACCGGCGCACAAGCTTTGTTATCGTTTATAATATTACAAGCCCGTTGGGACCAAGCCCGAATAATTTTAGTGTGTATGCCAGTTTTTTTAATGTTAATGCTATATGCTTGTTACTATTTCACCAACAAGCCTGGTTTTGGACAAACCATATATATTGTTTTAATAGTTTTAATGGTAGGTTCGGTGTGTATTGCCTCGCTTAAACGAGGTGTTGCTAACGTGCCTATTGTAATGAAAAATTTAAAAGGCGATAACTATTATGGTTATACCCCCGATTGGCAAAACTTTTTAAAATGTAGCGAATGGTGTGCAGATAGTTTACCGCCAACAAGTTTGGTTGTAAGCCGAAAAGCCCCCATGAGTTTTGTGTATGGTAAAGGGAAAAAATTCTTCCCTATTTATAGTGTTATTAAAAAAGATAGTTTAACCGAACAATCAAACCCCGATAGTGCCTTAGCCTTTTTTCAAAAAAACAAAGTAACCCACGTCATGTTAGGTAGTTTACGATTAGACCCCAATAATGCCAATGCAGGTTTTATAAATACTGTGCATAACATTATGCAACCTATAGCGCAAAAATATCCACAAAAACTAAAGTTGGTGCACACTCAAGGTCAATTTGAAGAAACGCAGGTTTACCAAATTATTTATTAGTAAGCTTATAAACGTTTAATAAACTCTTTTTTTGTTAAATACTTTGGTTTTAAATGATTGAATAGCCCTTTTGAATTAGGGAATAAGTTGTTTTTTGCTACAATCAATTTTATCTTTATCAAAGTATAAAATTGATTTCTTTAGCTATGACAACTTTAAATAAAATAAAACTAATAATTACTATAATGCTGTTAAACAGTATAATAGTAATTTCGCAAACTACAGTTTTTCCACAACTAGGCACCAATATTAACAGTTACCAAACCAATCCCAAAGGAGGTAGTAATAGTATTTATAACGGTAGTAATTCTATTGCCACAAGCTACACAGCTTCTGGTTGCGGCTTAGGGTTTGTTCAAACTAGCCATCCCTTATACAAGCGAGGATTTAGTTTTGCATTAGGCGTAACGCAGCCTGCAGCCTATACTATTTCCGGTATTCCACCATGTGCTACTATTTTAAAAGCGTTTTTATATGCTGGTAATTCAGGGCCAGGTACTGGTTATAATGCAACAGTTGTAAACCCTTTAAGTGCAAGTATGTCTTTTCCTATGGTTAATATTGGTAGTTCGCCCGATAAGTGCTGGAGTTTTTCAGGTACTAATACATTTAGAGCCGATGTTACAGCTATTATTTCTGGAAATGGAAATTATCAATTATCAGGGTTTCCCACAAGTCCGCCGAGTTCAGGCGATGATACAGATGGAGCTACTTTATTTATAATTTATGTGGATAATAGTCAAAACTTTACTGGAAGTATTGTGATTGCTGATGGAAGTATAGAAGGTTCTAGTTCTAATACACAAAATATTTCGGGTTTCAATGTTTGTGGTCCTACTTCGTTAACTACTAATTTTATGATAGTTGCCGATTTACAACAAATAGGTGCGGCTTCAATAAATTTAAACAGTGCTACTAGTAATTTCAACTATCCATCGGCCAGCCAACAGGTGTGGGATTTTATGAGTGCGCCTGGTGCGGCAGCTACATCGGGGCAAACAAATGCTAACTATGGTATTAGTACTGGTGGCGACTGTTATAATTTTTTAATGGCGGGCATGTACTTTATAACAACGTGTAGTGTTTGCCCGGTTCCAGCAAGCGGTTTGACTGTAACAGCTTCTAGTACACCAACTTGTCCAGTATCTAACGCAACAGCTAATGTTACTGGAGGTACTGCACCCTATTCATATACTTGGACACCAGGTGGACAAAACACACAAGTAGCCACTGGTTTAACAGCAGGCACCTATACAGTATTTGTAAAAGATGCGCCAGGTTGTAAAACAGGTTCAGCAGTAGTAACTGTTACCACAGCGGCAACATCTTCAATTACAGTAAACAGTGGTACATATTGTGCTGGTGGTAGCGTTGCGCTAACAGCTAACGGTGCACCAAATTATACTTGGAGCCCAGGTACGGGATTAAATACTATTAGCGGACCAAATGTCATAGCTAATCCTGCAAGTACCACACAATACACTATTACGTCAACTAATGCAGCAGGTTGTATAAGTACACAAACTACCCAAGTTACCGTAAACCCTAACCCAACCATTACAACGGTAGGTTCAACGGTTTGTGTTGGTAACACAATAAACATAACATCAAACTCATTTGCAGGCGCTACTTATAATTGGTCGGGCCCTAGCGGCTTTTCTTCCGCCTCTCAAAACCCTAGTATTACTGGTGCAACTGTTGGTATGACAGGCGTTTATAACCTAACAGTAACTAGTACTTTTGGCTGTACAAATACAGCTATTGCTAACGTTAGTGTTATTGCATTACCTGTACCTAACATTACCAGTAATAGCCCTGTTTGTGCTACTAAAACTTTAGTTTTAAATGCAAGTGGCGGAACTACTTATAATTGGGCGGGCCCTAATGCCTTTTCAAGTACATCTGCAAATCCAAATATAACCAATGTAACGGCAGCTGCCTCAGGTATGTATACTTTAGTAGCAACCTCTGGAGCCTGTACAGGAAGTACAACAGCATCTATTACTATAAATGCTTTGCCTGTGCCAGTAATAACCAGTAATAGTCCATTATGCCCAGGACAAACATTAAACTTAGGGGTTACAGCGGGTTCAAGTTATAACTGGACGGGTCCATCGGGCTTTACAAGTACTTTACAAAACCCAAGTATAACCAGTGCTTCGGTTGCAAATAGTGGTACTTATTCGGTGGTGTTAACTGCCGCCAATACCTGTAGCGCTTTAACAACCGCCTCTATTACTATTAACCCTACGCCAAGCGTTAGCGCTACTGGCACTATTATTTGTGTGGGACAAAATATTAATTTAAGTTCTAGCTCTGTTGCTGGTGCTACTTATAATTGGGCAGGGCCAAGTGGTTTTACTTCTGCTACCCAAAACCCAAGTATTGCTAATGGCCAAGTAAGTATGACGGGGGCTTACAATCTTACCGTTACCAGCACTGCTGGTTGTACTAATACTGCTGTGGCTAACGTTACGGTGGTAACATTACCTGTACCTGTTATTAACAGTAATAGCCCTGTGTGTGCTACTAAAACTTTAAATTTAAATGCAAGTGGTGGTGTAACATACAATTGGTCAGGTCCTAATGCCTTTTCAAGTACTTCTACCAATCCAACCATAAATAACGTAACCATTGCCGCTAGTGGTATGTATACTTTAGTAGCTAGTGCCGGAAGTTGTTCTGCTAGTACATCGGCATCTATTACTATAAATACTTTACCTATACCTGTAATAACCAGCAATAGCCCTTTATGCCCAGGTCAAACATTAAACTTAGGGGTTACGGCAGGTTCAAGTTATAACTGGACAGGCCCAGCGGGCTTTACAAGTACTTTACAAAACCCAAGTATAACTAGTGCTTCGGTTGCAAATAGTGGTACTTACTCAGTGGTATTAACGGGGGCTAATACTTGCAGTGCTTTAACAACCTCCTCTATTACCATTAACCCTACGCCAAGCGTTACCGCTACTGGCACAACGGTATGTGTGGGGCAAAATATTAATATAACATCAAGCTCTGTTGCTGGTGCTACTTATAATTGGGCAGGGCCAAGTGGTTTTACTTCTGCTACCCAAAACCCAAGTATTGCTAATGGCCAAGTAAGTATGACGGGGGCCTATAACCTTACCGTTACAAGCACTGCTGGTTGTACCAATAGTGCTGTGGCTAATGTTACGGTACTTGCCTTGCCAATACCTAATATTACAAGTAACTCACCTGTATGTGTAAATGGTATTTTAAATTTACAAGGTAGTGGTGGTGTTAGTTATGCTTGGGCAGGGCCTAATGCATTTGCTAGTGCAATACAAAACCCTAGCATTAATAACGTAAGTTTATTAGCCAATGGTACTTATACTTTATTGGTTACGGTG
Source organism: Bacteroidota bacterium (assembly GCA_025363015.1). GTDB lineage: Bacteria > Bacteroidota > Bacteroidia > B-17B0 > Aurantibacillaceae > Aurantibacillus. The sequence continues at coordinate 1,469 of JANYEQ010000027.1, read as the reverse complement.
GGTAACTGTACTGCTAGTACAACTGCGCCTATTACTATAAACGCATTACCTACACCGGTGGCAAGCAATAGCGGTTCGGTTTGCGAAACTAAATTATTAAATTTTACGGCTAGTGGTGGCACGGGTTATAGCTGGAGTGGACCAAATGGATTCTCTTCTAACAACCAAAACCCTGTTATAAACTCAACCACTACAAACAACGCAGGAGTATATACTGTTGTTGTAACCAATAGTAATAATTGCGTGGCAAGTGCCCAAACTACAGTAGTAATTAATACAAATCCTATTGTAATTGCTAGTGGAGGTACGGTTTGTGTGGGTAGTACAGCTACATTAAATGCTAGTGGAGGTAGTAATTATAGTTGGACAGGACCTAATGCTTTTAGTTCTAATCAAGCATCGCCACAAATATATAATACAAGTAATGCGAGTGTAGGTGTTTATACCGTGCTTGTTACTGGTGCTAATACCTGTACTAGTTTAAATGTAGCCTCGGTGGGGGTGTATCAATTACCTGTACCTACCATTAGTAGTAATGGGCCTATTTGTTTAAACGCACAACTTAATTTACAAGGTGGAGGGGGGATCATTTATAGTTGGGTGGGGCCAAATAATTTTATTGCAAACGTGGCTAACCCAAGTTTTACTGCTAATAGCATGCAAAATAATGGTACTTATGTTTTAGCCATTGCCGATAATAATGGTTGTAGTAATAGCACTTCGTTAGCGGTAGTTGTCAATCCATTACCTACTGGTGTGTTAGTAAGCAGTTCTACCAAAAATTGTGTGCCTTTTTGTGCTAATTTTAGTGTAAGTGCAACTAGTAACATCCAATCTACCATCTGGACAAGTAATAATGGCGGCTCTATAAATGGTAATATTTTAAATAAATGTTTTACTATAGATGGCGATTATTATTTTGCCGCGCAATTTACAGATGCAAATGGTTGTAGCAACACTGCTAGTTTTGTAGTAACGGCCTACCCTGTGCCTGTAGCTGATTTTAGCTGGACTCCGCTTAAACCTTTAGAAAAAAACGATGATGTTTATTTTACCGATGCTACTACCACCGGAGGACCTGCTACTAATTGGAATTGGACTTTTGTAAACAATAACACAACCAGTCAACAACAAAATCCAACATATATCTTTCAAAATGCGGGTATTTACCCTGTAGCTTTAGTAGTTAAAAACAAATGGGGGTGTAGCGATACGGTTGTAAAATCTATTACCGTTGCCGAAGATTATGGCTTATACATCCCAAATGCATTTACTCCTAATGAAGATGGTATTAACGATGTTTTTCAACCTAAAGGGTACGGCGTTACTAAATACTTATTCTATATTTTTGACCGTTGGGGAGAAAAATTATTTACTTCAAAAGATTTTGCAACCGGTTGGGACGGCACTTACAACGAACAACCATGCAAAAACGACGTATACGTATACAAAATTATTTTAACCAACAG
>JANYEQ010000006.1 GCA_025363015.1 Bacteroidota bacterium | reverse complement strand
TTTACACAATCTACTTTATACTCCCTAAAGGTTTATGTATATCTATTTTATGTGGGAGTATAAACCAAATGGTTTAAATACCAGGTTTTAACTGTTTTTAACGCAAATACTGTAACCATTGCCATAGCATTACGTTTAACTATTAAATTTAAACACTATGCCACCTTATTTAAAATAAAAAACGCTAGTATAAATACAGGTTATTTACACTAACAAGTTTGTTTTACCGCCCTGTTACTAAAAACCGAACGGTTACAATTAACCAATAATTTAATTTAAAAACCATAAAAATGAAAAAGTCAAAAGTTGTGCTGAATGTTTCAGGGCTTTCAGCTGGCGAAATAAATAATTTTGCCGATAGCATATATACCAAACTAATAGGTAACACCAATTTTACCCTATTGGGTAGCTACTTAACAGCACTTAGTGCCGCAAATACTAGTTTTAAAACTGCTATAGTAGCCAGCAAAGATGGCACAAAGCTAAATACCAGTACGCTACACGATGCCCAATACGATGTAAAACGTATTTTAGCAATAATAGTAGCCACCGTTAATTACGAAGCCAATGGCAACGAAACCATACTTATAAGTAGTGGATTAGATTTAAGAAACTACACGCCGCCCACTGCTAAAAGCTTTAACGCCAAGCAAGGTAAATTAAGTGGTAGCGTAGATGTTGAAATAAATAGCTATGGCACAGCTGCTTATGTATGGGAAATGAGCACCGACCCAATTAGCAGTTGGACACAAGTGGCCCTAACCACACTTAGTAAAACTACTATTACCGGTTTAACACCGGGTTTAAAATACTGGTTTAAAGTAAGCGTTACTAAAGGCAGTGAGCTAAAAGCAAAATCAGACCCTTACATGGTACACGTAGTGTAATTTAGTTTTAAGCGGTTAAATTTTACTAACTAAAAAGCGTGTTTGGCATAGTAACCAAATGCGCTTTTTTTTTAAAGTATATTTTTAGTTTTGGTTACAACACTTGCCATATTAAACCAACCAACGGCTTTTGGTTTTATACCCGCGGGGGTTATAATATTTGTTTTTACGTTTTCGGGGGTAGTGGCAAATAAGCCGCCATTGTTAATTTGCGCCAAGGCTTGTATTAAAAAAAAGTAGGTTTCGCGGCTAACAGAATAAATTTCTACTTTACAAGTTTGGTTTAATAAATACGTTTCTCCGCCCATAAAGGTGGTGGGTGGTGTAAAAAATATAGTGTCTTTGGGGGGGTTATTAACTGCGCCGCCCGTACCATCAATACAGGTATTTATATCTGATGGGCCATTAAAAAGTGTATCGTTTCTGTAGGTTCTAACCCAATAATAATCGGGTATAGGTCCACCCAAATCGCGAGCAAATAATAAACAACTGTATGTGTCTTTTTCGCCACCTATGTTAATACCCTGCCCATTGTTATAAATGGCACTTATACTATCTAAAATAGCAGCGCGTTTTTGTGTTACTACCAGCGATGTGTATGTATTTCCATCAATGGTTACGTTTATTTGGTATTGGTGGTTTGGTTTTGAAATCGTATCAGTAGTAGTTAATGAGTAAGTGTAATTACCTTTGCTAGTATATGTAAATGTGTATTGCGTATTTGTAGTTATATCTTTTAAAACAACATTGGCATTAGTTACAGGTGGGGCTTCTTTATTACTAAAATAATTGTCGCTTGTGGTTACTTTTATTGTTTGAAGGGTGCGCAAATCGTTTACAAACGCATCTATTACATATAGTTTTGAACCCTCATCTAATTTAATTTGTATAACATCGTTACAACTACTTAGTAACAAAATAAAAAAAGGAATGATGGAAAGTTTAATTATTTTTTTCATTTTATGGAGTATTAAAAATTAAAATTATAAGTTATTGCCGGTACAAACGAACCTATGACCGAAAAACGTACAGCCTCAGTTGCTGTTGGCGAGCCCTCTTTGGCTCTAAAATAAATACTGTACGCATTACGGCGGTTGTAAACATTGTAAACGCTTATTACTATTTTTTGTTTGTACTTACGGGTTTCATTTTTCTTAAAATCATAAGTTGCTCCAAAATCTAAACGGTGGTAGGGCGTTATGCGATAGTTATTACGAATGCCATCGGTGTTATAAGGTATGCTTAAGCCCTGCACTTGTATTTTAGAGTTGGGAAATGTAGCGGGTGTGCCACTTAAAAACACAAAGTTAGCGCTTAAATTCCAGCGTTTACTTATGTCGTAATTTACACTGGTGTTTAAAACGTGAGTTCTATCATAGCGGCTATAAAACCAATTATCGTTACTAATACCGCGCACTAAGCGTTCTGTTTTACTAAGCGTGTAGCTTATCCAACCTTGTAATTTACCTTTTGCTTTTTTAACATAAAACTCGCTGCCATAAGCCCTTCCCAAACCTTGTAGTAATTGGCTTTCAACGGTGGGGTTAATAAACAAATCGGCATTATCAACATAATCTAACTGGTTTTGTAAATACTTGTAATACACCTCTACGGATGCTTCATACATATTATCTTTAAAGTTTCTAAAATATCCTACGCTACCTTGGTCGGCAATTAAAGGTTTTAAGTTATTGGTAGCAATGGTGTACACATCTAAAGGCGTGCTGGCAGCGGTATTGCTAATTAATTGTAAGTACTGTGCCATGCGATTATAGCTTGCCTTTACCGAACTAAACTGATTAATAACATAATTTGCAGCAAAGCGAGGCTCAGGGTTTACATAAGCTTTTATTAGTTGTCCGTTGCTGTAGTTTTTTGTTTCGCTTAAGGGTAGTGGCTCGTTTGCAACAGTATCTCTAAACGTAAAGGCTTTACCCTTGCCAATAAAAGTGTACATACTTACGCGCACACCATACTCTAGGGTTAAGCGCGGCAACACTTTATGCTCGTTGCTTAAGTACGCACTGTACTCAATGCCGTAACGCTTATCGGCTAAAAATTTTACTTTTGACCCAGCAGCAAATTGGCCTGTTGCATCGTAAGGTCTAAAATCGTACAACAAAGCTTGTGCTCCAAAACGAATGGTGTTTTTACTATTTAAAAAATAACTAAAATCGGGTTTAAAGCTGTAGTTAATAATTTTGCTAGTCCATACAAAACTTTGTTTTAATTGCGGTAATTTAAATTCTAATAAATAATCGTAATTACTATAAATGCCTGTTAAGTTCATAAAAAGTTTACTGTTAAATATATGATTCCAGCGAGCAGTGGCGGTGGTGTTGCCCCAATTAAATTTAAACACATCGCTACCAAAAACGTCTCTGCCAAAATAACTACTTGCAAACACGGTGTTTTTATCGTTAATGCGGTAATTAAATTTTGCGGTTAAATCGTAAAAATAAAAACTAGCATTTTTAATAGGGTTAGTGCTTTTTACAAAAGGTTTTACCAAGGCATCAATATAGCTTCGGCGCCCAGCAATAATAAAACTTGCTTTATTTTTAATAAGTGGCGCTTCAATACTTAAACGGCTAAAAATAGTGCCAATGCCGCCTGTTACGGCTAGTTTTTTATTATTACCTTCTTTCATACGTACATCTAAAATAGAGGATACGCGCCCACCGTATTGTGCCGGAATACCGCCTTTAATCAACTTAACATCTTTTACGGCATCGGGGTTAAATACCGAGAAAAAACCAAACAAATGTGATGAGTTGTATACTGGCGCCTCATCTAACAAAATTAGGTTTTGGTCAATGTTTCCACCACGCACGTTAAATCCACTGGCGCCTTCGCCCACGGTTGTTACGCCTGGTAGTAATTGTATTGCACGCACAATATCTACTTCGCCAAAAAGCGCAGGTATTTTATTAATTTGCTTAATGTCTAGTTTTACAGTGCTCATCTCCACACTTTTAATGTTTTTATCTTCGGCTTCACCAGTAATAATTACCTCATCTAGTTCTTTGCCCTCTTCGCCCAATTCAAATGTTTTGTTTATATTTTTATCAAGGGTTACTGTAAATTCAAATGTTTTATAACCAATTATAGATACTAAAATAGTTTGCTCACCTTTTGGAAGCGTAAGTGCAAAAAAACCATATTCATTAGCCGAAGCGCCAATACCAGTGCCTTTTTTAGAAACCGTAGCGCCAATTAAAGCTTCGCCATTTTTAGCATCTTTAATGTAACCACTAATTGTAAATTTATCTTGCCCAAAAACCGACAAGGCAAATAAAATGTTGACTAGAATTAATTTTAACTTCATACAGTAAGTAATTTCGGGCACAAAACTAAGGAAACTTTTTTGGGCTCACAAGTTTCCATTGTTAAAAAACAGCCATTTGTATATTAAACGTAGGTTAACAGTGTTTTATTGCAGGTAAAGATAAAGTGTGGGTAGGTAGATATAAATTTGTTATTGCAGTAAAGTGGCCATTATTTATTGTTTAAAAAAGGGTTACTATTTTTAAAAACAGGCATAAATAATAAAAACTTTTATGAAACACAAAACCGTTTGTTTACTATTATTTATAGCTACATTATTATTTTCGTGTGCTAGTGCTGATAAAAAATCTGAAAATGCGGGAGTAAATTCTAGTTCAACAATGGATTTAAGCGAAATAGCCGCAACAGAATCTGGTAAGGCAGACAAACAATCGAGTACCACAAGCAACCCCTTACCCAAACCTAAAGAGCAAAAATTAATAAAAAATGGCGAAGTGTCTTTTAGGGTGAAAAGCTTATTTACAACTAAACAAAATATACAAAAAACACTTGCTATTTATGGTGGTTATATTGCTAAAGAAAACAATACGGGTGGTAATGATAACCCGTCGGAAAACTTAATTTTACGAGTGCCAAACAAAAACTTTGATAAAATTTTAGAGCAAGTATTAATTGGTGTTGAAGAAATAGACACCAAAAATATAGGCATTGAAGATGTAACCACACAGTTTGTAGATATTGAAGCAAGGTTAAAAAATAAAAAACAATTAGAAGCCAAATATCAAGAATTACTTGTAAAGGCAGGAAACATGGATGATATTTTAAAAATAGAAAAAGAAATAAGTGTAATTAGAGAAGATATTGATGCAGCTGAAGGGCAACTAAATTATTTAAGTAACCAAGTAGCTTATAGTACCATTACATTACGTTATTACGAAAAAAGAATAAGCGGCTTTAATTTTGGTGGCAAAATGGGCAACGCTTTAAGCAGTGGCGGCTATGGCTTATTACAATTTATAATTATTATTGTAAACCTATGGCCGTTGTGGCTAATTGCAACCTTAACATGGTATTTAGGTGTAAAATTAATTAGAAGAGGTAAAAACAAAAACAATTTTAAATAAAGAATGGCGCCTTGCTATACTTTTTTATTTTAAAACCAGTACATTTTATTAAGTTTGTGTTTTATAACAGTATTTAATTTAATGTTATGCCCACTATTTATTAAAGGTATAAAACAACATGAAACCATCTATTCCTAAAGGTACACGCGATTTTGGCAGCGAAGATATGCTAAAACGCCAATACATTTTTAATATCATTAAACGTAATTTTGAGCTATTTGGTTACTCGCCCATCGAAACCCCCTCTATGGAAAATATTACTACCCTTACAGGTAAATATGGCGACGAGGGCGACCAACTTATTTTTAAAATATTAAATAGTCGCATTCACGAAAGCAAAAATAAAGAGGCGCTTAAAAAAGAATTTGACCTGTCGTTAGAATCATCGCGCAACAGCGAAGAGCTCACCGAAAAAGCCTTACGTTACGATTTAACGGTGCCCTTTGCACGTTATGTGGTAATGAACCAGCACAACTTAGTTTTCCCCTTTAAGCGTTACCAAATACAACCAGTATGGCGTGCCGATAGGCCACAAAAAGGCCGTTACCGAGAGTTTTACCAATGCGATGCGGATGTGATTGGAAGCGATGCGTTAATTAATGAGTTGGAACTAATTTCGATGATGGATAAGTCATTTTCTGAATTAAATATTCCGGTTGTGTTAAAAGTAAATAATAGAAAAATTTTAAGTGGTATAGCTGAAATAATTGGGGAACCCTCTAAAATAATTGATATTACAGTAGCAATTGATAAGCTTGATAAAATAGGTATCGATGGAGTAAATATAGAGTTAAAAGAAAAAAATATTAGTGATAATGCTATAGCAAAACTGCAACCTTTTATTAATTTCTCTATTATTCCTTTAGATGATTTGCACTTACCCGCCTTTAAACTCTTTTTTGAAGGGAAAAGTGATATAGGTTTTTCGGGATATCAAGAATTAGAATATTTAAAAGATGGTATTAAAAACCTTGGCATTAAACATTTAAAAATAGAGTTGGATATAACCCTTGCCCGAGGCCTTAACTACTACACCGGTACTATTTTTGAAGTAAAAGCAAATGCAGGTACTTTTACACCAAGTATTTTGGGTGGCGGGCGTTACGACGATTTAACTGGCATTTTTGGTTTAAAAAATATGAGTGGTGTTGGTATTTCGTTTGGTATCGATCGTATTTATGATGTTATGGAAGAATTAAATTTATTTCCCGAAAGCATCAGTAATTCATCTACTACCAAAGTATTGTTTACCCACTTTGATGCTACAACACAAAGCCATTGTTTACAATTAGTAGCACAATTACGCGCAAACAATATTGCTTGCGAAATTTACCCCGACCTTACCAAAAAACTAGGCAAACAATTTGAGTACGCCGATAAAAAACATATATCTTTTGTATGCACCGTTGGTAGTGAAGAGATAGAGAAAAAGACCTATGCGTTTAAAGAGTTAAAAACCGGACAACAACAACAATTAAGTATTGAACAAATAATTGAGAAGTTAACTTAATGACAACATTTAAAATAAACCCCACAAAGCGTTTAACATTAGCCGATGTAAAACTTGTATTAGAATCGGATAGTCGTATTGAACTATCGGAAGAGGCCGTAAAAAAAATTACAGATTGCCGAACCTATTTAGATGAAAAACTAAAAACGAATACTAGCCCTATTTATGGTATTAATACTGGCTTTGGCTCGTTGTGTAATGTTATTATACCCGATGCCGATTTAGAACAACTGCAAGAAAACTTAGTAAAAAGCCACGCCTGTGGTATGGGTGATGAGGTACCACAAGAGATTGTAAAGCTAATGTTGTTTTTAAAAATACAATCGCTAAGCTATGGCAAAAGTGGGGTACAGTTGCAAACCGTTAGTAGGCTGTGCGATTTTATAAATCATAAAATTTACCCCGTTATTTATCAGCAAGGCTCTTTAGGTGCTAGTGGAGATTTAGCACCCTTAGCCCATTTAAGCCTGCCTTTGCTTGGCTTGGGTAAAGTAAACTATAATGGTTCACAAATAAGTGCCAACCAAGCACTAACAGCCTGCAACTTAGCACCTATTAAATTAAAGTCAAAAGAGGGTTTAGCATTATTAAATGGTACCCAGTTTATGAGTGCTTATGGCGTGTATAATTTAATTGTATCGCAGCGCTTAAACAAAGCAGCCGATGTTATAACTGCTATGTCGTTAGATGCTTTTGATGGTAAAATAGACCCTTTTAAAGATAATTTACACACCATACGCCCACACGCTGGGCAATTACAAACTGCACACGCTATTCGTAAAATATTGGAAGGAAGCGATATTAGTAAACAAATTAAAAAACAGGTGCAAGATCCTTATTCTTTTCGTTGCGCGCCACAAGTACATGGCGCTACAAAAGACACCGTAAATTATGTAACTACTGTTTTTGAAACAGAAATAAATTCAGTAACCGATAATCCAACCATCTTTCCAGATGAAGATGAAATTTTAAGTGGGGGCAATTTTCATGGCCAACCATTGGCGTTAGCGTTAGATTTTTTATGTATTGCCATGGCAGAATTGGCAAGCATTTCAGAGCGAAGAACGTATTTATTAATTTCGGGTCAGCGGGGTTTACCACCATTTTTAGCCGCAAAGGCAGGCTTAAACTCGGGCTTTATGATTCCGCAATACACGGCCGCAAGCATTGTAAGCCAAAGCAAACAATTGTGCAGCCCCGCCAGTGTAGATAGTATTACAAGTAGTAATGGACAAGAAGACCATGTTAGCATGGGCGCAAATGCAGCCACAAAATGTTTGCAGGTAATAAAAAACACACAAAAGGTGTTGGCTATTGAATTGCTAAATGCCGCACAGGCCTTAGAGTTTAAGCGCCCGTTAAAATCATCTCCACAAATAGAGGCTTTACTATTAAAGTATAAAAAAGAAATTGCCTTTATGAAAGAGGATGAAATAGTACATGAATTAATGATGAAGAGCGAAAGGTTTTTAAGAGAACAACTAACGGATTTATAATATCATAAGGTATTAAATAAACAAACTATTTAACGCCGTTATATTGTTTTGTAATAATATCTTTAGTTTCGGTAATTAATTTTAAATCCGCTTCAGATACATTATTTGCTTTAGCCATTTTTTCTTTTTGTTCCCAAAGGGTCATTAAATCTTTTAAACTTTTTTGAGCACCAAACTTTGTAAATTTATTACCCGCCTTGGCAATGGTTTCAAAATCTTGTGCAGCAATTAATGCCGAAACCGAATTAACACAACGCTTGGCGCATTTGGCATAGTAACTACAGTAGCTTACCATTTCAAACCCGTTTACGTTTTTTAAATTAGCGCGATAAAACCCTATTTGCTCGTCGCTACCATTATTGGCATATAGCTCAGCAACGGTATATAAAACATCTTTACCCGCTTCGTTTTCAAAAGCTTTTGCTTTTTCCATCGCCAACTTAACATCTGTTTTAGCAATGGCCTCAAGCGCTTCGGCACAAATAGCATAACTCATTTCATTTAATGCTTGTTCGTTTAAAGTTTTAATATCAACATTGTTTGCAAACTTTTTATTTAAAGCATTTAAGGCTTTTGCACGCGTTACTGTTTTTTTATCTTTTGCATAAATAGATAGTAATACTGTTTTTATTTCGGGTAATTTATCGGCAGGGGCTTTTTCTAATTTACCAATACAATGGTTTCTTAACACAAAATACGGGTCGTTTTCGGCAGCCCATTTAATGGTATTATAAGCTTCTGCATTGTTTAGGTTTTCTTCTAGTTTTTTAAGGGCCTCTAATCTATCTTCGTATAAGGGCGTATTTTTGTATTGATAAACATATTCGTTTTGTGTTTTTGTATAGTCTAAATCGCACAGTAATTGGCGCTCAGCATCAAAGTTTACAAGTTGTGGTGCGCCTGTTGTTTTAATAGTAAACGTTTGTTTGGCTTCGCTTACTACAATGCGTGTGCGCTCGGCTTTATTGTTTACGTATACATCTACATCAATAGGCAGGGTATAAAGCGGTACGTTTTTAAAATCTTGGGTTTGTTCTACGGTTAACTCTACCGTGTTTACTGTGGCGTTGTAGCTTTGTGTAACTTTAATTTTGGGTCTGCCTTTATTTAAAAACCATTGGTTAAAAAACCAGTTCATATCGGTGCCTGTAGTTTGTTCAAAAGCTAAGCGCAGTTGATGAATTTCGCCAGTTTTAAACTTATTGGTTTCTAAATAATTTTTTAACGAGGCAAAAAAAGCATCGTCGCCCACGGCTTTGCGCAGCATGTGTAGTACTTGCCCGCCTTTGTTGTAGCTAAAGCCATCAAACATATCTTCGCGGTTTTGGTAATTAAAGCGTATTAGGTTTACCTCTTTATCGCTACCCATATATCCTTGTTTGCTTTGGTAGTGGTGGTAGTCAGCGGCATCGCGACCAAATTTATACTCTTCCCAAAGGTACTCGCCATAAGTGGCAAAGCTTTCGTTTAAGGGCAGGTTACTCCAACTTTCGCTGGTAACAAGGTCTCCAAACCATTGGTGAAACAATTCGTGTGCAATAATAGAATTACCCTTTTTACCATCAATGGTTTCGCGGGTAGTTTGGTACACTGTAAAATCGCCATGTAGGGTAGCGCTTGTATTTTCCATAGCGCCGCTTACATAATCGCGTACTACAATTTGCGCGTATTTAGGCCAAGCGTATGGCACGCCAAGTTTGGTGGAGTAAAACTCTATCATTTCCTTTGTATCGCCAAAAATGGCTTTAGCGTGTGGCTCGTATTCTTTTTCAACATAATAGCTAATTTCTTTACCATTCCACGGCTCGTCTATTACTTTTTTAAATCGGCCAACAGCCATCATAGCAAGGTATGGAGAGTGAGGTTGGTCTAATTTCCAATGGTCGGTGCGGGTGCTATCGTTATGTTTTTTGCTATCAACTAATAAGCCGTTAGATAGGGTGGTGAATTGATTATCAACGGTCATAAAAATTTCTTGCGTCATTTTTTGGTTAGGGCTATCAATGGTAGGAAACCAAGCGGAGTTGGATTGAGTTTCGCCCTGTGTCCATATTTGAGGCATTTTATAAGCATCTAAACCAGCGGGGTTAATAAAGTATAAACCCTTATCGCTATTAATAGCGGCGCTACCACCCGCTTTAAGCTCATTAGGTTTTGCAACGTAATCAATAAAAAGAGTAATATTGTTTTGTGTAGTATAAACTTTATCTAAGGTAATTTTTAACGAATCGTTTTTATAACTATAGGTTAGTGGTAATTTGGTTACTACATTATTGGCTTTATTGGATGGGTTTGTGCTTTTATCAAGGGCCGAGGTAATAAGGCTAATTTCTTTAATATCCATTCCTCTAGCATCTAAATACAAAATGTTGGTTGGGTAAAAGTGTGGTTTTAATTGTATGGTGGCTTTTCCATTAAGGCGCGAAAACGTCCAATCAAAGTTTACATCTAAGCGGGTATGTATAATATCAAAACCAATAGGGTTGCTGGCTTGGTAGGTTTGTTTTTTTGGCGCTTCGTTAGCTACTACTTTTATAGTATCTAACTGTATGGCGGGTTCGTTAGCAATAGATTGGGCTTTGGCAGCTTTTTTTGTAGGATGGCAACTTACGGTTAAAATAGTAATGCTGCTAACAAGGGTAATTAATTTTAAAAACATAAATAAATTTTAAGTCACAAAAATGCTATTAATTTGCCATATAGCAAAACGCTGGGCTGGGGTATTTACACATATAAGTAAAAAATGAGAATTGAAGAGGAGGAATTAAAAAAACAATAGACAAAATGGATAAAAGCATTAGGGCAATTAGATTTATGATTTAAGTTATGATTGTTGAAACGTGCCATTAAAAGAAAACACAAAACCAGATAGTAATTATAAAAAACAATGAACATTGGTTATAACAACAAAAAATATAACGATGTTACATGTAAAATGTTTATACTTATTAGCACTGCTTTAATTTTTTACTACTTGTAAAAAAATACCCACAGGGTGGCTTTTTAAGGCAGGGTTTGAAAACATTTTGACGGATAAGAATGGTGTTTGGAAATTAAAACTGTATGAAGTAAATGAAATAGATAGTACTAATTTAATGGTTGTTTTTGCTAACATATTTACAAATTTATATATGTAGGTGTTGGATGTAAAAGAAACGAGTGTTTATTTGCCACTAACAATAAAAGAAAGTATAATATAAACTTTAGTAAAGACAGTAAGTTTATAGGCTTTACCAATAACTCAATTAATAATATAGCAACCTGCTTTAATACAGTATGCTAAAGAGCAGTTTTATGTTCAGAAACCAATAGTGCTATTTGGAAAATTCAAAAATGAAACAGAAAGAATGTATTTTAACGACTAGCCAAACAAACAAGTACAAAATAATTTTAACCTGCTAACAAAAAACATAAACTTAGTCTTGTGTTTGTACAACAACCCCATTTTTATAAAACACAGTGTCTATAATTTTTTTAGGAGGTGTTTTATCATATAGATACCACTTGCCCTGCCTGCGTCCAACTACATCTAATCGGTTACAGGTATCTTCTCCTACACCACCAGCACGATAAATTTCAAAAGAATGAGTGGCTGAACTATCGGTTATAACACCTTCTTTTATATTTGAATTGTTTTGGCAAGCCACTGCAACTAAAAAAACAAAAGCAGCAATTATAAAGTTTAAATATGTTTTCATACCATTAGTTTTATGTTTACCTTATGTATCAAATAAGAATGACAATATCAAATACGTAATTAAAAAAACCGCTTATTTTTTTACCTCAAAGGTTTGATAGCCAATTAAAGCACTTTCTTCAGAGTTTACCTCGCTTACGTTTGCTAGGCGTGAGCCCACATAACACCAATCAATAAATTTGGCAATGTTTTCGTCGGTACCCTCTACCTCGCAGTAAACCGAGCCATCGTTTAAGTTTCGTACAAAACCAGTTAGGTTAAATTTATGTGCTTGTGCCTGTGCATTAAAACGGTAAGCCACACCTTGCACCTTGCCTTTTATTTTTATATTGTAGTGACGCATTAAGCTTTTAAATTTTTATGAAACAAAACTATTTGTTTAAAAACAAACCACATAGAAATATAGTTTAAATGGTGCTTTGTACTTAATTTATAAAACATAGCTTAAATTGAAGCAGCGCTACAACTCTGTGCGTTTTTAAATTTCATCATATTAGTAATCTATATGCCTATGCGGTTAAAAAATACGTTTTACTATTAAAATAGTAGTTTACAAATTTTAAAAACCACAGGTTTATTATTGTGTTTTATTAATAATATTTATTTTGCTTTCGCCAATAACTCTAAAGGCAGTACGGCGATTTTTTTGGTGAGCGGTTTCAAATTCGGGGCTTTTAGGAACCATTTTATTAATTACCTCTTCTGGTATTATTGGTTTTGTTTCGCCATAACCCGTTGCAACAATTTTATTTTTTTTAATGCCCTTGCTAATCATATAATCTACACAACTTTGTGCTCTACCTTGTGATAGTATTAGATTGTAATTATCATTTCCGCGTGCATCGGTGTGGGCGCTTAATTCAATTTTTAAGTTATCGTTTATTTTTAAAATCTCAATTATTTTATCTAATACCTCCATTGATTTTGGACGAAGGGTGTATTTGTTAAAGTCGTATTCAATCCCTTCAATTTCAATATCGCCCTCAGGTATTTTACTTAGTTGAAAATCGCGGGTAAATAATTCCGATTCGGTTTTGCCTTTTGTGGCAACCGCATCAGCTCTACCAAAATAACCTGTTTTTTGCGCTTTTAAAAAGTATTCCATGTGCGGTTTTAAAGGTGTGCTGTAATATCCTTTATCATCGGTAATAATAAAAAAAGGCTCGTCACCATCGTGCACATCTTTAATGGTTACAAGGGCGCTTGGTATTGGGTCACCTGTTTCGTTATCTGTTACCAAACCTTCTAAATTAAACTTAATAGGCTCGTTAATAAATTCATAAATTTTATAACAGTGTCCACTTTCGCAATCTACCCTATCGCTTGCAAAAAAACCATTACCGCCCAAACGTTCCATAATAAAATAGGCATCGTCTTTACTCGAATTTATGGGTGTATTAAGGTTTTTAGGAAGGCTATACACACTATCATCCACATTTAAACTCGATTTAAAAACATCTAATCCGCCTAAACCGGGTAAGCCGTTTGAACTAAAATAAAGTGTATTACTGATGGTGTGGTAAAAGGGCGAAATCTCGTCTCCGGCTGTGTTTATAGCTCCTCCTAAGTTTTGAGGGTCGCCAATAAAACCATTTTCGTTAATGGGTGCCATCCACAAATCAAAGCCTCCTTTACCGCCAGGGCGATTAGAGGAGAAAAATAATTTAGTACCATCAAAACTTACATAGGGTTGTTGAGATTTATAACCCGGTACGTTAATGTTAGTGCCCAACTTCATGGCTTCGTAAAATTTGCCATCTACAGTACGTGCCATATAGATAAAAGCTTCGTTGCGGTTATTATCGCTCCAGCGGGTAAATAGCATTACTTCATCGGGTGTAAAAACACCAGCACCTTCGTGTAAGGCTGTATTTACAGGTCTACCAAAGTTTATAGGGCGCTGCCAAATAGTATCGTCTAAGGTGGTTTGGTATAAATCGCAGTAGTAGCGCGAATCTTGTTTTTCTGGGTCGGTTACTACACCCCCTTTACGGGCACTTGTAAAAATTAATTTATTACTATTTAAGTAATACATAGGCGCAAAACTGCTGGTACCACGGTTAAAAACCAAGGTATCCATTAGTTTTATTTTAATTAGTTTGCGACCTGCTAAAGTATCTAAAGCAAAGTAACACGAGGATTGTTTTTTTGCAGCAAGTTTTAATAACGAGTCGGTTCCTACTCCGCCGATTGTGTAGTCGTCAAAAGTTTTTAGGGCGTCTTGGTATTTTTTTAAACTCATTAACGATATGCCATAATAATAAGGCGCATCAGGGTAAACTTTGCGTTCTACACATTTTTTATATTGTTGGGCAGCGTGTTTATAATCAAAATTTTGGCGATAGCTTTGCGCCAAACGGTACATTATAAAATCGTATTTGCTTGAGTTTATAACGGTTTCTTTTACGGTGTTGGTGCTATCTTTTCGTTTGGTAACCTTTAATTCGGGCACCTTAAAAAGCGATTTTATTTTTAAGTTTACTATTTGTGCCTCGTAGGGTAATACATAGTTTTTTAAAACAGTGGTATCGTCTAACACCTTTGCGTAATATACCGCAGCGGTAGCAAAATCTTTTTTAGCATAAGCGTTATCTGCAAGTTCTATCCACACTTTTTTAGATTGCGAAAAAGCAAAGACACTAGTTAAAACAAATAATAAGGTTAAGAAGCTATTTTTTTTAAACATAAATTTTTATTACAAACGTGGACAATTTTTTACATCTTGGTTTTTAGATTTTTTACCCATATAGGTTAATGATATTTCAAACGCACCGCGGGCTTTACTTGTACCTTTTAAACTTGATTGGTTAAAATCGTATCCTAATTTTGCTATGTAATTATCTTTTCTAAAGCCAATATAGGCAATGCTTGCATCGTTAGGACGTACTATAAAACCCGCTAAAGCATAAAAGCGCTCGCCTTTAAAAAAGTAACCAGCATCAACAGCAATTGTTTGTTGGGTAATGTTACCTTGGTTATAAAATAAAACTTTAGGTGTAAAGTATAATAATTCGCTTACATTAATACGTACACCTGCATGAGCATAAAAGCGCATTGGTAAACGGTTGTCGCTTCCATAAAAAGTTTCTTTAGGGCGAGTTAAATTAAAAGCACTTAGGCCCAAAAAGGGATTAATACGCGATTGCTGTTTACCATAGTAATATAAGGCACCAAAATTTACCACTTCTTGAAACTGTGCTTGCCCCTGAAATTTTTCGTTATTATTGATGCTACTATTAAAACTTCCACCATCTTGTGTGCTCCATTGGTTATCAAAACTTAAAATTTGATATTCAATACGTTTTTGAGTAAAACCTCCTTGTAAACCTAATGATAAATTATGGTATCGGTTTTTATCTAATGGTACGGCATAACTTACAGATGCCAATGCTTGAAACACATTATAATTTCCAAAACCTGCACGCATATTACTTATTTGGCCACCATAACCCCATTTACCTTTTGGTATATCAAAACTCACTAGGGCTGTAGTAAATGGTTTGTAGGCAACGGCATTCCACTGGTTGCGGTAATGCGCATGAAAACGCATTTTACCATCTACTAAACCCGTCATGGCAGGGTTTAAAAATAAGGGGGCGGCATCGTATAAGCTTAAATGAAAATCTTGCGCACGCAAAATTCCAACTAAGCATAGCATAGCAATTAAGCTGTATTTTTTTAGTTTTCTCATTTTTATCTAATTAACGTTACGTCTCCATTTTTTTTAGCTTGCCTGTTGTTATAAAGGTCGGCCTCTAAGGTCCAAACATATACGCCTACGGGTTGTTCCACACCATTTTTTGTACCGTCCCAGCCTTTAGTTTGGTCGGTAGTTTCAAATAATAATTCGCCCCAATTGTTATATACCCTAAACAACATTTTTTGAAATGGCCCACCTTTTACAAACAATAAATCGTTGTTATTATCTTTATTTGGCGAAAAGCCTGTTGGTACTTGTGGCAGCAAGGTAACTTCAATTGTTCGGCTGGTAGTATCGCTGCAACCATTGGCATCGCTAACGGTTAATTTTATTATATATATACCTGGGCCTGCATAACTGTGGGTTGGAGCATTACCACTGCCTGAAAGTTCGTCGCCAAAATTCCACGACCAATTTGTAATAGCACCAGTTGGGGTACTAAAGTCTGAAAAATATACAGGTTCTTGTGCAACGGTTGGGTTATTTGTCATACCAAACTCTGCCTTAGGTTTTGGGTTTATGTTTATGGGCACTAAAGTACTGCTTGTACAACCTAAGTTGGTAGATACGGTGAGTACAGCATTATAAGGACCTGCATTATCGTAAATATGGCTTACAGTATAGGTTAAGCCAGTGTTTAATATTGGTTTCGGATCACCAAAATTCCAACTCATTGCTGTAACCGAACCACCATTAAGAGGAACAATAGATAAGTTTTGAAAAATAGTATTAATGCCCTGGCAACCACTTGTTACTGTAAAGTTTGCAATTGGTAAAGGATAAATTTTAATACGTCTGCTAACCGTATCTGGACAATTGTTGGTGCCTGTTACGGTAAGCGTAACCACAAAACCATTATTACCTAAACTAGTGTAGGTATAAATTGGGTTTTGTGCAATCGATTCGGCAGAGGTAGAGTTGGTGGTAGCGCCAAAATTCCAACTATAGGTTAATGGCGCAGCTCCATTTGGTAAACTAGCGTTTGTAAATGGTATAGAAGAACCCAAACATCTTCCTATATTTGGAAAGTTAAATAAGGCCTTAGGTGCGGGAATAAAAGTGGCAACAACTGTTTTTTGGCTGGGCGCACAAGGTGGATTACTTATTAATAGTGTAAAGGTTAAGCCTCCTCCTGTAATATCTGAAGCACTGGGGCTAAATTGAGAAAACACAGTTGAAAGAGTGGGATTGAGTGCCCCTGAAGGGCCTGGCGTAATAAACGAACCCGTTGAACTACTTTGGGCTACCCACGTGTAACTAGTACCCCCTACAATATTAGCGGTTAAAGTGATAGGCGCGTTTTTACAAATAGTTATACTATTAGTGGTAATACTTATGTTGGGTGCTTTTTGTATGGTAATTTTTGTCGAATCTTTTTCAATGGGGCAAATACCACCACTTGAACTTAAATAAAACTGTACATTACCGGCAATGGTATCGTTTTGGCTTAATGAATACGTGGCGCTTGAAGGTGGCGATGCTGTAAAAGCACCAGTACCATTTGAGGTAGACCAATTACCAGAAGTAGCCGAGCCCCCTACGGTACCCGTTAAAACCACTGCGCCTGCACTTGCACAAACTGTAAAATTTGCTGGCGCTGCAACAAATGGTTTTGGTATAATGTTTATTTGCATATAATCTTTAGAGGCGGCGCACAAACTATTATTAGTTGAGCTTAATGTAAATGTTATTGAGGTTAATGATAAATCAGAAGCACTAAATAAATACACAGCATTTGAGGTAGCATTATTAGGATTAAATAAGCCGGTTCCACTTGTTGTCCAAATACCCGTATTGGTTATGCCGGTTACATTACCGTTTAAAGTTACCGATTGTGAATTTGTACATGCTGTAATATCTGCCCCCGCATTAACTACTGGCGGATTAACAAAATTAATGGTAATTGTTTTTGAGGCATTTAAACATCCTGGGTTTGGCCCAGCACTTGTCAAGGTAAGTGTAATTACACCTGCCGATAAATCTCCTGGCCCTGCATTATAAACTGTATTTGGTACCGGTGAACCAAAGGTACCGCTTCCACCGCTCCAACTGCCGCCCGCAGCATTACTTACAGTACCCGTTAACGAAATAGGCATTAAATTATTTTTACACAAACTAATGCCACTACCCACTTGCACTTTTGGACGTTGGTTAATAAATACCGTTACTATATCGCTATATTTATTATTACAAATATCGGTTGCGGTTAGTGTAAAGGGTATGCTGCTTAATAAGGTATCGGCCAGGGATAAAAAATAAGGTATTGAAACAATATTAGATGTTGAGGTATAAGCACCAAATGCGCCACTGCCAACACTGGTTGACCATGTGCCCGTGCTTGCACCACCACTTACTGTACCTGTTAACATTACAGATGCAGTAGGGCTTGCGCAAATTTGTACACTTTGTTGAGCAACCACCACAGGCTTTCTTAAAAAAGAAGATAGGTAGTGAAACAAACCACCAGTACTGGCGTTTCCGCCAAAAATACCCAAAGCAAACACGTCGGTTGGGTTATAAACTGTGTAAGAACCTATTGGCAAGGTGGCAATGTTTGATAAATTTAATTGCCCACCATAATACCCACCAGGTGTTAAAGTAGATGTGCCAGGCGTAAAGGTAAAGTTAGCAGCTGTAATAGGAATGGTAACTGTACCAGCAGCGTTATTTAATGTAAATGTGCCTTGAGAACCATTTTTACATAATATGTTTAAATAAAAACCTTGGTTGTTTGTGCGCGAAAACGTTACTAGGTTTGAGCCCGCACATTCTAAGGGTGGCAATAAGGCTTCGCCTAACTCACAGCCAGTACCCGATGCATGCAAACAATACACATTTTGATCGGCATTAATATAAGTTAAGGGTTGTGTTGTTTTATAATGGTAGGTATCACCTTTATTCATTAAGGTTGTGGTGGTAACACCATCATTAATAGTAAGTTTTGTAAAGTTTTTTGTTGCTACAACATAGGCGCCTTCTGGTTCAGGGGCGTTCATATACCCTTTGTTTAAAATATAATTTCGTCCTACAACATCTACTGGCACAATTTGGTCGCCCATTAAATCATAACAACCGGTAACTCCAGCTACCGAATCATCGGCAACGGTTACCGAAATGGGCTTATCTGCCACTACAATAGTACCTGATAAATTATTTCCTGCGGCAGTAGTATTTTGTACTGAGTTTTCTATGGTATAAGCACTACCATAGCCAGGTAACAAAATGCTATACGTAACATTGGCCAAATGCCCAACTACATTACACTTTGGGGTAATCCACACTACGGTATTTGGCTTTGAGGCTACAATGTTTATTTGTTGTTTTGGTTGGGTAACTATGGCATCGCCATTTAAATCTCCACCAAGGGTTTGGTTATTCCATTTGGTTTGAAAAGGGCAAACAAACTCTAAACCCAAGCCGTTACTACCTTTTAACGAAAAAGTTTCAGGATTATAAAAATTTGTTGGGCGTGTAATTACATCATAAACAATAGTAACGTTTGATGTTGCTGAAATATAAAGACCATAAGGCAATACGGTATTTGCTGGTCTAACCTCTAACGAATCAAAAGCTAAGTTTGTAGGGCTTGCTAATTTATCTCTCCAAAAAATATAATCAAAGTTTGAGTTAGCGGGTATGTTAATAGTTGTATCGTATTTATTAGGGCCAATTGCACCAGGTTGCCTTAATCTAACCTGTGTGCTTGGCGTATTAAAGGTAGATATGTGTACCACATAATTATCTTTCCACCAGTGGTCGGGGGTTACCCAAGGGGCTGCAAACCAAAATGTGGTATCAATTTGGGCAAAGGAAACCGTTACTTTTAATAAAAAAAATAACAATAAAAAGCTGAGTTTATTTTTTGTCTTCATCTTTCTTTTTGTTTTTTAAGTTTGATTTAATACTGTTATCAATGTTGTTAAATTCCTCCTCGTCGGCATCTTGTACCTTGTCGCTAGCGGTTTTGGCTTTTTTAGCAGCAATGGCATAGCTCAACATTATTTCGTGGCTACCATTACTGTATTTTTGCAAAGCTGTTAACGAATAATCATAGGCATAAGCCACGCCAAATTGTTTGTTAATATTAACCCCCACTAAAAAACTTGCGGTTGATTGTAAGCGATACGAAACGCCAATCCAATATTGCTCTTTATAAATGGTTTTTAAATTAAATTCTAACTGGTAAGGCACAGGGTTGTTAAAACGCACCAGCGCCGATGGTTGTACTACCCATTCTTTCTTTTTATCTAAGGTAAAATTATAGCCTGTATAAATATACACGTGTGGTGTTAGGTGCCCAATGGTGTTGTTCCAATATATTTTAGAGTTGGATATTTGTTGGCTACTGGCTCCAAAAAAGAATTTTTTACTGTATAAATATAAACCAGCATTAGCATCAAACGCATTGGCATTTAAAATATTATTTTTTAAAAAAGCATCGTCAGCATCGTAAGGGCGGGCATCGTAATTTTTAACATTGTATTGCACCCCACCAACAGATACACCAAAGCCTAAGTTTACATTTTTATTAAGTTTTAAATGATAACTATAAGAAGCATAAAAAGAAGTGCGTTGCAACAAGCCACTTTTATCGTTGGTAATTAAACCCCCTAAAGCCATGTTGGGTTTCTTTTTTAAAGTGCCATAACCACTTAACATAAATGTTTTTGGTGCGCCATCAAAGCCCGCCCATTGTTGACGATACCCCATGTTAAATTGTTTACCCTTAAAGGCACCAGCATAAGCAGGGTTGTACAAATACTGGTTAACTAAAATATTTGTAAATAGCGTTTGTTGTTGCGCCTGTGTAATGGTTGCAAACACCAGTAAAAGGTATACTATATATTTTTTAAGAGTCATAAAATTATTTTATAAGTGTTATGGTTCCTTTATAAACTTCGGTTATTTTTGGGTCGTTTAACTTAATGGTGTAAAAGTAAGCGCCTACTGGCAAGGCATTGCCTTTGTAGCTACCGTCCCAAGCATTTGAGTAACCTGTACTTTTAAATAATTGTTCGCCCCAGCGGTTATAAATTTCAATTTCAGCATTAGGGAAATACACATTAATAAAATCTAAACGCCAAATGTCATTTTTACCATCGTTATTAGGCGAAATAATGTTGGGGATTAGCTGCGTAATCTCCGATACAACGTTTGAAATTTTTACAGTAGAAGTAAAAGTATTTGAACAACCAAAGGCATCGGCAATGGTTAGCGATACGGTGTAGGTGCCATTTGCAGTGTAGCTTGTGCTTGGGTTTTGCTGGTTACTTACCAAACCGTTTCCTAAATTCCAAAACCAATTTATGGCAGAAATAGATAAGTCGGTAAAACTAACATCAGATACCAAACCCTGTGTGTTATTATATACCGGAATAAATGATGCCGAAGGAACAGGTGTAATGTTTACTGGTTGGGTAATTGTAGCACTACAACCATAATTGGTTGTAACAATATGGGTAATGCTGTAAAGCCCTTGATTAGGAAAAACAACCGAAGTATCTTTAGTTACCGCTGAACCAAAACCGCCTAAATCCCAAAAATAACCGCCCAATGTTGGTATGATACTAGGCGGAGAAACGCTTGATAAATCAACAAAATTAATTTGTAACGAAGCCCCACTACAAGCGCGAGTTACCTGCATACTTGGTGTTGGCAAAGGATAAACAGTAACTGTTTTACGAATTGTATCTCTACAACCATAACCGTTTATAACAATTAATTGTGATGTAAACGTACCAGATGTTGAGTAGGTGTTTGTTGTGTTTATAGTTGCTGAGGTACCACCGTCGCCAAAACTCCAATTATTTGTTGTAATTCCTGCACCTGATGGATCAACCGAACCGTTGTTAAACACACTGCCTTGATTTAAACACACTGGCCCAACATTAAAGTTAGCGGTTGGTTTATTCCTATAATCTATTCTAATTTGATCAGATACACCATTACAAAGCCCATTATTGGTTGTGCTAAATGTTAATATTACAAAGCCGGTTGCTACTTCGCCAGCGGTGGCAATGTAAGTAGGGGTTAAAGCCGTATTTGAATTTGTAAATGTACCCGAACCGCCATACCAAATACCTGTGTTGGTTGCTGTGCCAGTAATTGCGGCGTTTAAAGGAGTTATAGGATAATTTTTACAACTATTTACATCTACTCCAACATTAACGGTAACGGGCTGAGTAAAAATAACGGTAACACTATCTTGTACTTTTTTACATTGTAAATTATTGGTGCTTTCAAGTTTAATTCTTACACTTCCGGCAGCAATATCGCTAGCACTAGGCAGGTAGTTACATATTAACGATAAATTATTAGGATTAAAAATACCCGTTCCTGTGGTTGTCCATTTACCAGTGCTGGTAGTAGTACCGCTTACAGTACCACTTAAATACACGGTAGGATTGTTAGCACACTTTAAAATTGGTTTTATTAGGCTTGAGGTGACAATGGGCGCATGGTTCATTGTAATTTTAATGGTATCTGTAACGGCATTACAACCTGCGTTATTAGTACTGGTGAGTACAATTTTTATAACATTAAGTGCGGTGTCGCTATTCGAAGTAATATAAGAGGCCGTAAGAACCGAAGGACTGGGGGCAAACGAGCCGTTTGCTGGCGCCACAACACTCCAAATTCCTTGTGTTGTTGCTCCAATTACATTTCCGTTAAGTTGAACAGTTGGGTTGTTTGAACAAATAGTAGAAGCTGTGCCAGCAGTAACAATTGGTGCTTGTTTTACATATAGTTTTAAAGTATCTGATTTATTAGGGCAAATACCCGTTGTAGTTAATACAATGTTTACAACCCCGCCAATAAGACTTGGAGGTGATTTTATACTGGTGTCTATTGGGCTTGGTGTATACACATTATTTGTTATAGAGGTACTAGGCGCAGATAAAGAGCCAAAACCATTAAACGACCAATTTCCAGTAATTGGACCACCACCCACAAAACCATTTAGGTTAAACGATGTGTTTGAACATATTGTGGCTGTTGGCAAGGCATTTGCTTTTACAATTGTGCTAATACCAAATTCGGTTGTATAGGCGTAAGCGCTACCGCCAGCTGTGCCTCCATTATGAACACTTAAACCAAAAATATCTTGACTGTTTTTTAAAACATTATGCGAACCCACAGCAATTGCAGATGTAGGAAAATATAATCGTGCGGCCACTAAAACGCCACTTGTACCTGGCACCGTGGTAAAACTAGCGGGCGAAATAGTAAGAGGCGAGCCATTGCTTGTTAGTGTAAACGTACTTTGGTACCCTGCACGCGTGTATAAATTTAAATTTAACGAATCGGTACTTAAACGCGTAAAGTTTGTAGTGTACGACCCCGCACAATAGGCTGGTGTAACTTGCGCCCCGCTTAACTTACAGCCATAACCACTTACATGCATTACATACACTGGCTTATCGGTTTTAATGTAGGTAAGCGATGTAATATTTACCGAATACGTTTCGCCACTATTAATGAGCCAATTTACAGTACCTGTAGCATTTGTTATTGCTAAGCTGGTGGAGTTTACAGAAGCTAAAATGTAGGCCACATCCGTCGTAGCTTCGCCCTTAATAATTACGTAATCTTTCCCAACATTATCACTGGTAGTAATTTGATCGGTAAAATACGATGGGCATGAGGTGATGGTTCGAACGGCTCCGCTTAAAGTAACAGCAATAGGTTTATCAGCCGAAACAATAGAACCCGCTAATTGGCTAGGATTAACAACGCCATTGTCTTTCATAGAAAAAGTTTGCCCCTGCGTTAATGATACCGCAAAGGTTACGTTTTTTGCATGTCCAATACAAGCTGCGCGTGGCGTAATTAAAACAGTAGTAGTACCCGTATTTGTAGCCACTATATCAAACCCAACGCCTGCATCGGTAACGGTTGTAACCGATAAAAGTGTAGTGGGCACAGGCATATAAAAATCTATCCCTTTGGCGCGCTGCCCTTTAAGGCTAATCATTTCTTTATTGTTTCCTGCACCAATGGTATAGTATGCCGATACATTATCTGTAGCGCTAATATAAATTCCTTTATTAGAAATAGTATTTGTTGGAGCACTTTCTACAGCAGTAATAGAAGCTGTTAAGTTTAACACCGAAATAGAATTGGCAGGAATGGTTAATGTAGCATTTACACCGCCCAAATTAGCAGGTTGCCGTACATACACTGTAGCTGCCTGAGAGTAAGTTTGAATGTGTAAATTTATGGGCGATTGCCCCATTGTTGCCGAAATATCAGGGGCTACAAACCAAAAGCTTGTATCAACTTGGGCATTGGGTTTAAAAAAAAGGACGCAAATAAATAAAAAAGAAAGTAAATATTTTATCATATTTTGGGCTTAAAAATTTTAAATAACTCTACGAATATAATAAAAAAAACTGTAATTAGCGTTTTTTAACACAAAAAGGTAGTATTTTTAGGCAAAAATGGCGCTAAATAGTTCGCAAATACAACCCTTTAAAAACCTTGAACTTTTAGCAAAAAAAGTGGTGGAGGGTTTTATTACAGGTTTACACAAAAGCCCTTTTCATGGCTTTTCGGTAGAGTTTGCCGAACATAGGCTATACAACGCGGGCGAAAGTACCAGACATATTGATTGGAAGCTGTTTGCTCGTAGCGAAAAATTATTTATAAAGCGTTACGAAGAAGAAACTAATTTGCGTTGCCAAATTGTTATTGATATTTCGGGGAGTATGCTTTTTCCAAAGGATACAGCCACCAATAAACTAACGTTTAGTGTTTACGCCGCTGCGGCTTTGTGCGAATTATTAAAACAACAACGCGATGCCGTTGGTTTAACCTTGTTTGAAAATCAAATCACAAAACATTATCCCGCTAAGGCAAGCCCTTTGCACCAAAAAATAATACTAAATACCTTAGAAGAACTTTTACAAAACCAAACCCAAGCTACAACTACTAATGCTACAAGCGCGCTAAACCAAGTAGCTGAGGTAATACATAAGCGCTCGTTAGTTATAATTTTTAGCGATATGTTTGATACAAATTCTGATAACGAGCAATTATTTTCGGCGTTACAGCATTTAAAATATAAAAAACACGAAGTGGTTTTGTTTCATGTGGTAGATAAAAGCAAAGAGTTAGATTTTGAATTTGAAAACAAACCCTACCATTTTATTGATTTAGAAAGTGGCGAAGAAATAAAATTAAACCCCACACAAATAAAACAACAATACCAACAGCAAATAGCAAATTTTAATAACGCTTTAAAAATAAAATGTGGGCAATTTGAAATTGATTTTGTAGAAGCGGATGTTAACCAAGGTTTTGATACTGTTTTATACACTTATTTGGTTAAACGCAGCGTTTTGTTGTAAATACATTTAATATAAAAAGCCACAACGTTTGTTGTGGCTTTTTTAAAATATTTAAAAAAGATTATCTAATTGTAAAGCTAAACGGTAAGTTAAAATAACATTTAACCGCACGTCCAGTCATTTTTGCAGCCTTCCATTTTGGCATAGATTTAACTACGCGCATAGCTTCTTTATCACAATCGCCACAACCTGGAACACCTTTTAAAATTTCAACATTACTAATATCTCCGTTTTCATTTACAACAAACTTTAAAAAGCATTTTCCACCAATACCTGCTTCACGAGCCATTGTTGGATATTGTGTGTTATCGCGCATGTATTTTTGCATAGCGGCAATTCCACCAGGAAATTCAGCTTGCTCTTCCACAATTGTAAAAATTTCTGGTGCTGCCGTTTCTGCTGGTCCTTTTTCTTCGGTTGGTGGGGCTACAATGTCTTTATCGCCTTCTTGGTCTTTAGCGCCCACTTGGGTTTCTTTTACTTCTTCTTGTAATTTTTGAGGCTCTTCTTCAGTAGCATCGTCTTTAATTACGGGCGGGGTAAAGGCTATCATTTCTACCATTGGTGGCGGTGGTGGCGGTGGTGGCGGTGGCGGAGTTTCTTCTACTGGTGGTGGCGGTGTTAAATCTATTTGCTCCACTTTTAAATTATCAACTACTTCTTCAGATTTAGGCCTATCCATAAATTTTTTTACTCCAAATAAGGCAACCGAAAACAAAATCATACCCGCTAAAATAAACACTACGCGTTTATTATAGTTTTGGCGTAATTCGTAAGCGCCATATTCTTGGTTTCTACCCTCAAAAACCACATCATTACGGCTATCGTAACTTTCGCCTGTCCAGCCAGTTTTGAGGTCGAGGAAAAGCATTGTTACACTAACAACGGCAAATATTCCTATTAATAAAAATAACATAATTTTCTCCTTTCTTTTTAATTTAGATGCATGGAATTATTTAATTCCATAAAACATTTTTTATTTTCCTACTTTTTCAATTAACATATCGTATTCAGGTTTTATTAAATCTACCATTACGTATTTACCTACTACGTTGTAATTTAACTCATCAATAACATCAATTACATTTTTGTAAGTGGCCTTATCATCGGTTTTAATAAGGTAAGTAGGCGTTTCTTTAGATGCTTTTGCCTCGCGTACCATGCGTTTATAGGTGGTATCGGCTAATTGTTTTGCTTCGTGTTTGGCCTTTAGAGCTATAACTTTTGCCTGCATGGATTCGCTTTCTTTAAGTAAATATTTACGCAAACTTTCTTTTGAAAAATTAAGCTCTGCTAATTGTGTTTTTAAACCTTTTGCATCGTCAGCGGCTCTAAACTCGCCCTTGTAGTAAAAAATTCTATCGTCTTTCGTTAATAAAAAGGTAATACCATTTTTAATGGGAGGTTGTACAATATTTGGGTCGGGAGGAGCAGGGAAGGTTAGTTCCATTGATTTTGGTTTGCTAAACGTAGCGGTTAACACAAAAAATGTTAGTAATAAAAACGCTAAATCCACCATAGGCGTCATGTCTATACGCGTACTTTGTTTTTTGGCTCTTTTTTTGCCCCCTTTTTTGTGGCCTCCGCCACCACTATCTGATATTTCTGCCATACAATTTAGTTTTTAGTGATTAGTTTTTAATAGGTTTTATATTAAAAACTTAACATTAATAATTATTTAACTGGTTCAACAATAGTTCCGCCGCCTTCAAGCGAGGTAATAAGGTTAAACTGATATATTTTTAAATCGGTAAATGCTTTAATAACATCTTTAACGTAAATGTATTTAGTAGTTGCGGCACACTTAATGGCGTAACGCGGCTTTTCGGCTTTAAACTCGCCACCGGCAGTTGCAGCTTTTTCTTTAGCATCTAAATACATTTTAACGGCTTCTTTACCACCAATAGCAATCCAATCTTTTAATTGGTTGTTGGGAATAATGGTATCTAAAGGCACCCCTTTTTGTGGTTGAAAGGCGCTACGTTTATCTTCTTTGGTATCAATATACGCTGGTAAATCTTTTATATCAACACCAAAACTTGGTAAACCGCTAAATTTTATAATTTGTTGTTCGGTAAAACCTACTTTGTATTTGGCTGCCATTTCGCGCAGGGCACTCATTTTGGCAGATGAATTACTAATGCCAAAAAAGGCACGTCCTTTATCATCAATAGTTACCATAATGTGATTGTCGGGTAAATCAACCATACCAATAGAGGAAGGTGGATCAACTACAACGGGTTCAGCCATACGAAACGAGGCAGTTAACATAAAGAATGTTACCAGTAGGAAGGCTAAATCTACCATGGGCGTCATGTCTAACGCTGGGGCTCCTCCTTTTGATGGTTTTTTTGACATTGCTTATTTATTGTTAAAAGGTTAATTGTTGTTTGTTTAAGCGGACGCTTCGACAGACTCAGCGTCCATTTGCCAAAATTATTTTCCGCTTGATTGAAACTCTTGAATGATAGACATTCCAGCCTCATCCATAGAATAAGTAATTTGGTCAATTCTATTACTAAAATAGTTATAAAATATAATTGCTAAAGCAGAGGTTAAAATACCCACTAAGGTGTTTACTAAGGCTTCAGAAATACCAGTTGCAAGGGCAGATGTATCGGGTGCACCAGCAGCAGATAAAGCGGCAAAGGCACGAATCATACCTACAACCGTACCAATTAATCCTGCTAAAGTACCAATAGAAGCCATTGTAGAAATTACCACCATGTTTTTTGATAACATTGGTAATTCTAACGAGGTAGCTTCTTCAATTGATTTTTGAATAGCAACTACTTTTGCTTCTTTATCCATTTGTGTATCGTTTTTAACAAATTGGTATTTTAAAACACCTTCGTGTACAACGTTTGCTAACGAACCTTTTTGTTTGTTGCACTCAGCAATTGCGCCTTCAAAATCGTGACTACCAATTAAGGTTTTAATTTTAGCAACAAACTTATCGGTAGCGCCAGCGCCGTTAGCTTTCATAATGGTAATAAAACGCTCAATAGCAAAAGTAATTACGGTTAATAAAAAACCAATTAAAATAGGTACAATAAACCCACCCTTGTACATGGTGCCCAAAATGTTGTGTGGATGACCTTTTTCAGAATCGCCACCTTCAAAGTTTGAAGCGGAACCTAGAATTGTTTTGTAGATAGCCCAACCTAAGCAAATACAGATAACGATTGCCAATGCTGAAACAATTAGTGGGAAACCTCCCGATGTTTTTTTTGTGCTCATTTTGTTTTATTTTTTATTGTTAGTTTAAATTTAGTTTTTAATTAGATGCCAAACATAGTAAATAGTTTTTTGAAGTAAAAATGTATTTTAATGAATAACGTTAATTTGACACAAATATTTTACTTTTTATTGAATAAATATACCGCCATTGTATATCTGGTAGGTTTTTTTGTATATCTGGTAGGTTTTTAGCGTTGTGGTGTAAAAAAATTTTTTAATTTTGGTTAAATCAAAAAAACAGATGAATATAGAAGAACTAAGAGAGTACTGCCTTAAAAAGCAGGGTGTAACCGAAAGCTTTCCTTTTGATAACAACACATTGGTTTTTAAGGTGGGAGGTAAAATGTTTTTATTAGTAAATATAAACTCCAATCCCTTGCAATTTAATGTTAAATGTATGCCACAAAAAGCAGTAGAGTTACGAGAAAGCTACAGTTGTGTTTTGCCAGGCTATCATATGAATAAAGCCCATTGGAATACAATTATTTGCAACGGCATTGCTTCAAAAAAACTTGTTTTGAGTTGGGTTGATGATTCGTATAACTTAGTGGTTACTAGCTTGCCTAAAACGGTAAAGAAAAGACTAAAATAGTATTAAAGCCTATTAGTTTTGTTTTTAACAAAATAATTAAAAAAAAGGTTATATATTCGCCATCTAAAATTTATAAAAACCATAAAAATGAAAAGAAAAATTACATTATTAGTTGCTGCTGCATTTGGTGCTTTTACCATTAATGCACAAACAACTTTAAACGAGAGCTTTACAGCTACATGGTCGCCAACTGGCGCCGGTTGGGCTATACAAAACAACTCTGTACCACAAGGTACTGTAAGTTGGTTTCAAGGTAACCCAGCAAACTTTCCTGCAAATACTGGTGGCCCAACAGATTACTATTCGGCAAACTTTCAAAGCGAAGCTGCAACGCCAGCAGGCGGTATTAGTAACTTTTTAATTACGCCAACGGTAGCGTTAACTAATGGTGCGGTTATTCAATTTGCTACACGCACCAACAGTACAATTGCTTATGCAGATGGTTTACAACTGCGTATGAGTACTGCCGGTACTAGCACTGGTGCAATTGGCGCAGGTACAACGGCAGTAGGTAGTTTTACTACTTTATTGTTAGACATTAACCCAAATTTAAACACAACCGCTGCAACAGCGGTTAGTGGTGGTTCGGTTAACGGTTACCCAAATGCTTGGACTGTTTTTAGTACAACACTAAGTGGTATTACAGGCACAGTTACTGGCCGTTTTGCGTTTAGATATTTTGTAAATGATGGTGGTGCTAATGGTGCTAATAGCGATGTTATTGGTATTGATGATGTTACTTACAGTTTACCTTGTGCTACACCAACAATTAACATTAACCCTCCATTTGCAAGCATTTGTTCTGGAAACACAGCAACATTTTTTGGAAGTGGTGCAAGTACCTACACTTGGAGTTCAGGCCCTAACACAGCTTCTTTATCTGTTTCTCCAACTGTTACTACCATTTATACATTATACGGCTCAAGTACACCAGGTTGTACAAGTTCTAAAACTATAGCAGTAAACGTAACGGTAACGCCAGTTGTTTCGGTAGCTAATGCTACTACATGTTCTGGCTCTCCAGTAACTTTATCGGCTAGTGGTGCTACTACTTATTCGTGGAATACAGGTGCAACAACTTCAACAATTAGTAATGCAGGTACAGCCGCTACTTACACAGTAACAGGTTATAATGGTATTTGTGCAAACACAAAAACAGTTACTGTAAGTATTGGTTCAAATTTAGCAATTGGTGTTACCAACAGCTCACCATCAGGTGTGTGTCCAGGTAGCTCTGCTACGTTATCAGCAAGTGGTGCTACTTCTTACACCTGGTTACCTTCAGGTAGCGGTTCTAGTATTGTAGTTACACCTACAGCTAACGCTACATATACTGTGGCTGGTTCTACAGGTGCTTGTTTTGGTGCAAACACTATTACTGTATTAGTTAATGCTTTACCTAATGTTTCTATTACAGCAAGTAGCAATACAGTTTGTAATACAGCTGGTACTTCTATTACTGTTACCGCTTCAGGTGCTAGTACTTATACTTGGGCTCCATTTGCATCTAATGCAACAGTTGTAACTGTTGGTACGCCAACAACAGCTGGTTCATATAGCTATGGTGTTTCTGGAACAAGTGCAGCAGGTTGTGTGAAATCGTTTACTAACGGTTTAGTAGTTGTAGTTTGTACTGGTATAGCTAACAACACTATCGAAAACACTAATGTTGCGGTTTTCCCTAATCCGTTTACTAACGAAGTTACAATTTCGGGTGTTAATGGTTTAGTTGAAGTAATTAATACTTTAGGGCAAGTTGTTTTAACTACAACTGTTTCAGAATCAGAAACAATTAATACTACTAGTTTAGCAAAGGGCGTTTACTTTATTAAAGTAAAAACTGCTGAAAGCAAATTAGTAAAAACTATTAAAGTAATTAAAAACTAATTTTAATTAAAAAAATTAAAGCCCCAATTAGCTTAGCTAATTGGGGCTTTTTTTATTACTGCGGGTTATATAAAGAGTTTGTAAATTTGTTTTAGAATAATGACACCTGAACACATAAACATTTACATTAAAACATTACCCGAAACACCAGGGGTGTACCAGTATTTTGATATAGAGGGCGCTCTTTTGTATGTTGGAAAAGCTAAAAATTTAAAAAAAAGAGTAAGTAGTTATTTTACTAAAGAGCACGATAACAATAGGCTTCGCATACTTGTAAAAAAAATTAATACTATTAAAACCATAAAAGTAAATACCGAATTAGATGCTTTACTTTTAGAAAACAATTTAATTAAAAGTTTAAAACCGCGCTACAACATTAACTTACGCGATGATAAAACTTATCCTTGGATAATTTTAAAACACGAACGTTTCCCAAGATTATATTATACCCGACAAAAAAAAACCAATAACGATGAGCATTTTGGGCCTTATGCATCGGTAAAACTAATGTTTGTTTTACTCGATTTAATAAGACAAATTTACCCACTTCGTACCTGTAGTTTAGATTTAAGTAAAGAAAATATTGATAAACAAAAATTTAGACCCTGCCTCGAGTTTCATATAGGGCGCTGTAAAGCCCCCTGCGTTAATAAACAAAGCGTTTCAGAATACGACGAAAACATAAAGGAAATTCGCCAAATTATAAAAGGCGATTTGGGCTTTGCTTTGCGTGATTTAAAAGAAAAAATGAACCAAGCCGCAAGCCGTTATGAGTTTGAAATAGCCGAAAACATTAAAAGCAAAATAGAAGTGCTAAGCGCCTATCAAAGCAAATCAACCATTGTTCACCCCTCTATTACAAATACCGATGTGATAAATATTATTACGGATGAAAAAACCGCATATGCACATTATTTTAAAATTATTAATGGCGCTATTATTCATGCGCAAACAATTGAACTAAAAAAGAAAATAGACGAAACAAATGAGGACTTGCTACTATTTGCTATTGTTGAATTTAGAAATAGATTTAATAGCCTAAGTAAAGAAATTTTGGTACCATATGCACCGCAAATTTTGCTACCAAATTGCGAGTATATTATTCCTAAAATTGGCGATAAAAAACAACTGTTGGATTTGTGTTATAAAAACGCTTTAGCTTATAAACAAGAGCGCGAAAAACAAATTGCTTTAACCGACCCAGATAAACACACTGAGCGTATAATGAATCAAATGATGAAAGATTTGCGAATGAAAGAACAACCTCGTCGCATTGAAGGGTTTGATAATAGCAACATACAAGGGCACTATGCCGTAAGCGCCATGCCCGTATTTATTGATGGAAAACCTGCAAAAAAAGAATACAGGCATTTCAACATAAAAACAGTAGAAGGGCCTAATGATTTTGCAACCATGGAAGAGGTTATTACACGCCGTTATACACGCGTGTTAGAAGAAAAACTGCCCCTGCCACAATTAATAGTAATTGATGGTGGCAAAGGGCAATTGGGGGCGGCTGTTGAAAGCTTAAAAAAATTAAATTTGATGGGCAAAATTGCTATTATTGGCATCGCTAAGCGTTTAGAAGAAATTTATTTTCCTAACGATTCGTTGCCTTTGTATTTGGATAAACGAAGCGAAAGCCTGAGAATAATCCAACACATACGCGATGAGGCTCACCGCTTTGGCATTACTCATCATCGCAATAAACGAAGCAGAGAAACCTTTAAAACCGAACTGAATCAAATAAATGGTATTAGCGATAAAACTGCCGAAACTCTATTAATAGAACTAAAAAGTGTTAGCAATATTAAAGTAGCAAGTATTGAAGAATTAGAAAAACACATTGGTAAAGCCAAAGCTAAATTAGTGTTTAATTATTTTAATAAACCCCTAAGTAATTTATAGTATTTTTAAGAATTGAAAAAAAATATTTTATACGCATTAATCTTTACCTGTACATTTATAAATGCACAAAACAATTTGCGTGTATATTCTGCTAAAGGAAGCGTTTTTAAGCTATTTATAAATAAAAATTTAGCAAACGAACACGAGCAAGCAAATGTCTTAGTTACCGAAATTTTATTAGATACAATAACAGTAAAAATAGAGTTTGAAAATAATTTAACCCTTACAAAAACAATTTATTTACTCGAAAAAACAAAAAAAACAAGCAATAAAGAATTTGTTTACAAAGTCGAAAACCTACAAAATAAATTAGTTATAAGTTTTATAAGTGTAAACGAAATACAAAAACTAATTAGTCCTATTGTGCCTTTAAAACCAATTATTGATACTACCCTAAAATATAAAAACAACGTATTGGGGCATTTTTGCGAATTAAAAAACAACAATCCCACGTACTTTAATAATCTTCCAAAAAAAGGAGACTGTACAAGCCCTATGCCTGCAGAGTATATAAATTATACGGCTATATTAATAAACAAAACTCAGGTTTCTGACGAAAAATTCGAAGTATTAGAAAATGTATTTAAAAATAACTGTATATCGGTTCAGCAAACCAATATGCTTTTAAAACATATTGATTATGAAATTGAAAAATTAAAATTAATTAAAATAGCTTTTTATAATCTTACAGATAAAACAAACGTAAAAAACTTAGAAACCAGTTTTAAATTCGAATCTTCTAAAAAAGAATTGTCAAACCTTTTATTAGAAGTAAAAAACAACAAGCAATCTGCCATTAATAAATGTGTAAAGGCTGCTGAAGACATAGAAATAAAATCGTTTACCGAAAAATTAAACATTTTTTATAACGATGCAGAGCGTTATGAAACCTTTAAAAAATTATACCCTAATTACTGCTATTCATCTGTTCAGGTTAAACTAGTATTACAAACCTTTTTACACGATCGCGAAAAATTAGATGCATCAAAACTATTGTATTACTACTGTACAGATTCTCAAAATTATTTAAGCGTTAGCGATGTTTTTTCTTACAAACAAACCGAAAGCGAGTTAAGCGATTTTGTAGAAAAACAACGGTAAGAGGGTTGATTTATATAATTTTTTTTAAGCCTTTTTTATTATATTTACCTAATTGAAACCCATTTTAGAAATACAAAACATTAGTAAAAAGTTTAGGATTAATGCTAATCAGCAGCCCTATTTAAGTTTGCGCGATAGTATTTCTAATTTACTAAAACCTAAATTTAAAACCGAAGATTTTTGGGCATTAAAAGATGTGAGTTTTGATGTACAACAGGGCGATACCATTGGTATTATTGGTAAAAATGGGGCAGGTAAGTCCACCTTACTAAAAATTTTAAGTAAAATTACTCCGCCAACAAGTGGCAAAATTATTTCGCGAGGGCGTATAGCAAGCCTTTTAGAGGTTGGCACAGGCTTTCATCCCGAGTTAAGTGGGCGAGAAAATATTTTTATGAATGGGAGTATTTTAGGTATGCGCAAAACCGAAATACAAAAAAACTTTGATGCAATTGTTGATTTTGCAGGTGTACAAAAATTTATAGATACTCCTTTAAAACATTATAGTAGTGGCATGCAACTACGTTTAGCCTTTGCTGTAGCTGCATTTTTAGAAAACGAAATTTTAATTATAGATGAGGTGTTAGCAGTAGGCGATGCCGAGTTTCAAAAAAAATGCATGGGCAAAATGGGTGATATAAGCAAAAGCGGACGCACACTTTTATTTGTAAGCCACAACCTTATTCAGTTAAAAGATATTTGTTTAAGCGCCGTTTTACTTGAAAACGGAAAAAAAATATTTTACGGAAAAACAACAGAGGGGATTTCTATGTATCAAAACAAATTAATACCTGGAGTAGTTGAATTAAAAAACGCCATTAGAAAAGGGCCTGAACAAAGCATTTTTAAATTTACGAGCTTAACAATTCATAACGAAAAAAACTTAAAAGAAAAAGAACCCTTTAAAATACATTTTAAATTTACGGTTACACAAAAAATAAATAACCTAGTTGTAGGTGTTTTAATTTCTGATATTTCAGGAACAAAAGTAGTAGAGATACGCTCTAATCAAACCCAAACCCCACTATTAATTGATAAAGCGGGTGATTATTCACTTGACTTAGATTTTTTTTCAGCACTAAAATCAAACATTTATTCGCTTAGTATTGGCTCTCGCTCAAAAGAAGGCATGTTAGAATATTTACCCGATTTATGTGTAATTGAAATAAAACCCGAAACAACAAATGAAGCTAATATTATTAGCGACTTAACAGGCTACTTTATTATAAATTCAAACTGGCAACTCACACATGATTCACTCTAAATTCGCAGAAATATCTGATTTAAATAATCAGCAGTTTATAGATTTAAATAAACAGCTTCAGGAACTGAATATTAAATATTCTTTACCAAACCATACGCAACTTAATAAAGAACGGTTTAATAATAATCCCTTAATACTTAATACGGGCACTTATTACGGTTCGCGCATGTGGGAATACCCCTTTGCCATAATTAATGCTGATTTAAGTGTTGGACAAAAAGTTGCAGATATTGGTTGTGGCTCTACACCTTTTATAGCCTATCTTTCAAAAGTTACTGGTGCCGGCAACGTTACTGGCTTTGATAATGATTTTTTAAAAACAGACAGTACTCATTTTGCTTTTGGTGTGCGAAAAAAATTTATTGAAGATACTGGGATAAATTTTACGTTCTCTAATATTGATGCTATTGATGCATTAGATGAAACGTTTGATAAAGTATTTTGTATAAGTGTTTTAGAACATATTTTAGAGCCTGCCGTTTGGCAAAAAGGTCTTATGGAAATGGCACGCATACTTAAACCTGGTGGCAAACTAATACTAACTTTTGATGTTTGCCTAACTAATAAAATTATTAGCATTGGCGATATACTAAATTACACCAATCTTATTCCCGAAGGAAAAGTAGATATGAATTGGCCCGAAAAAAGATTTGTAAACGTAGATGGAGATGCTATGGATGTGTTTGGAATCGTTTTAACAAAACCCAATGACCAAATATACGCCGACACCAATAATAGCAAACAAATTAAAAAACAACACGCCTTTAAAAAATATATACCCGAAATTATTAGTACACAACAGTTACAATTAATTAAAGATATTAAAAAAAATAAATTGCGAACAATAATAAAAATGCTATTTAATAAATACAAAGAATAATATGTCGTACTATATTACAAAAATATTATTTATACTTCAAAAAATAGTTTGGCGGTTTCGTTATGCATGTTCAACACAAAACATCAACGTTTCGCCTAACAGTATTTCAATCATAGTAGTGGGCCGAAACGATAATTATGGTGGCGATTTTAGCTTACGCCTAAAAACTACAATAGATTGGAACTTGAAGCAATTACCTGGCGCCGAATTAATTTATATTGAATGGAATAAAATTCCAGAAAAAGAAAGCGATTGCCTTTGGATTGAAAAAAGATACCCAAACTCAAAATGTTATACTGTTTCTAACCAAGTGCATCAATCTATTAACGCTAATTCAAAAATGCCAGTAATGGAATATTTTGCAAAAAATATGGGTATTCAAAAAGCAACTAATGATTGGATTTTAATGATTAACGCCGACTGTTTAATTGGAAACGACACGCTAAAAAACATAAAAAAATTATCTAAAAAATATGTGTATGGTACCCATTACGTTAGTTTTAATTGGGATGGCTTAACAATTACAAACAATCATTTATCCAACAAAGCCAAGTATACATTTGCTTTTCCTGCATGGCCAACATTGGAGTCGGTAGTTGGTAATTTTATATTAACCCATAAAAGTAATTGGCTATACGCCACAGGTTACGATGAAAGCTTAACCAATGTTAGAGCTGGTGTGGATGCAAACGGATTAAATCAACTATTACATTTGGGCTTAAAACCTATGGTAATTGGGCATCATTATCATTTAGACCATCCCGAATCGATGATTCATGGCGCCAACGATACACATGGCATACATAGTTTTAAAAACATTCCCTACAAAAACAAAAGCAATTGGGGCTTTAATAATGTATCTTTAAAAAAAATAAGTGAACGAATATGGGACTTAGAAAAAATTTAGTTTTAGGGGGAGATGGTACAATTGGAAAAGCCTTATGCAACCATTTAATAAATATAAACGAAGAGGTAATAAGTGTTGATTTAAAATCAGGCTTTGATATTACAACTCAAGACCTTCATCAATTTAAAAATGTTGATTATGTTTGGTTTTTAGCTTGGGAAGTAGGTGGCGCAAAATATTTATCAAACGAAAAATACTTGTTAGATATAATTAGAAACAATACTACCATTTGCCAAAAAGTATTTAGGTTTTTAGAAGAAACAAAACTGCCTTTTATGTTTGCATCGTCGCAACTTGCTGCTGCTGATACCCCTTATGGCGTTACTAAATTATTAGGCGAAGAATGGACGCGTATTTTAGGCGGACAAATTTGTAGGTTTTGGAATGTATATGGTTGGGAAATACCGGGCGAAAAATCGCATGTAATACCCGATTTAATTATGCAAGCCCTTACAAAACAAAAAATAGAATTACTAACCGATGGACAAGAACAGCGCCAATTTATTTATATAGATGATTGTGTAAAAAACATGGTAGCCATTCGCAATTTACAGGCAACCAGGGTAGATATTACCGATGGCAATTGGATTACCATTGAACATATTGCTCAGCAAATAGCAGTGCAACATAATGTGCCCATAAAACTTGGCAGCAAAAAGGGTTACTCAAATAAAATAGAGCCCTTAAAAACATACCCATTAACGTTTAATATTAGCCTTAAAGAGGGTATTGATATAATAAGTAAATTAGCACTACAACACTTAAATGTTAAATTTAAATAACTGTAATGTGTGGCATTATAGGATACGTAGGTAATTTTGAAAAAGAAAAATTACAAATTGGATTAACTAAAATTAGTCATAGAGGCCCCGATGGGCATGGTGTTTTTTTTCATAACACTACAGCATTAGGGCATAGGCGATTGTCTATTATTGATTTAAGTCAAAACGCCGCACAACCTTTTGAATTATTAGATAGATTTGTAATTACATTTAATGGCGAAATTTATAATTATATTGAATTAAAAAAAGAATTAATTACTCAAGGTGTTCAGTTTAAAAGCGCTAGCGATACCGAAGTGCTTTTACAAGCCTACATTAAATGGGGCAAAAATTTTGTACACAAACTAAACGGAATGTGGGCATTTTGTATTTATGATAAAGTTGATAACACATTGTTTTTATCACGAGATAGGTTAGGAAAAAAACCACTTTTTTACACACAATTAAAACAGGGTTTTGTTTTTTGTTCAGAAATGAAAGGTATTTATCCCTTTTTAGATTCTGTGTCCATCAATCGTACTAACGCCCTAATTGCTATGAATAATAGTTTTAGTTATGAGCATACACAAGAATGTTTAATAAATAATATCATAAGGTTTCCGGCAGCAAGTTATGCTTATTATAAAAATAATACATTAAGTATTGAGCAATATTGGAAACCCGAAGAAATAAAAAAATCAGTTCCAAAAAATTATAACGAACAAAAAGAATTATTTAGAGAACTGTTTTTTGATGCCTGTAAATTACGTATGCGAAGCGATGTAACTATTGGCACAGCATTAAGTGGTGGTTTAGATTCTAGCGCTGTAATTTGTACGATGGCGCACCTCAATAAAACCAACAATATTAAAACAGAACAACATGCCTTTGTAGCTTCTTTTCCTAACACAGCTTTAGACGAAACAAAGTACGCCAAAAAAGTTACCGATTATTTAAATATAAATGCAAACTTTATAAATATAAACCCCTTACAGGATTTAGATTCTATTTTTAAAAAAACATATTTATTTGAAGAATTATTTTATGCGCCCGTAATACCCTTTGAACAATTATAT
Source organism: Bacteroidota bacterium (assembly GCA_025363015.1). GTDB lineage: Bacteria > Bacteroidota > Bacteroidia > B-17B0 > Aurantibacillaceae > Aurantibacillus. Next base: position 156,406 of record JANYEQ010000006.1, on the reverse strand, counting down.
AAAAACATTAAGCAAAACAATGTTACTGTAAGTATTGATGGGCACGGTGCTGACGAGCTGTTTGCTGGTTATCCTTTTGATATGAATGCCGCGTTGATAGACGCATTACCAAATCTAATTAAATTTAAAAAAGTATTAACCGCTATTAACGGCACAACCAATAAATCAAAAAATACAGATTATACCAATAATTTAAAATACGCATTACTTAATAAATACCCAGCACTAAGAGGATTTTCTAAAAACACTAACCTAGTTTCTAAAAATAATAATTTAGATTATTTAAATTCTGTACTGTTTCAATCTACGTTTAAAACAATTTTGCCTACCTTGTTACGTAATTACGATAGATATTCGATGATGAATAGTGTAGAAATTAGAATGCCTTTTTTGGATTACCGCATTGTAGAGTTTGCATTTTCAATACCCTATTCCTCCAAAGTAAAAAATGGATTTAGTAAAGCTATAGTTCGCGATGCCCTGGCAGATATAATGCCAACAGACATTGTATATAGAAAAGATAAAATTGGTTTTAACGCCCCTATAAATAATTGGATGAATACCGAACTTAAAACTTGGATTAAGGATTTAATTCACTCTGCCGATTTTAAGAATTCAACATTAATTGACACCAATAGTGTTTATAAATCTATAACCCAAACTATTTCAAAAAAAGAAATTAGTTTTTTAGAGGGCTCACACATATTTAGTCAACTAACCCCAGTTATTTGGGAAAAATCGTTAAGCTATGCCTAATACTAATTTAGCCCCCATAGCACTATTTGTCTATAATAGGCCAAGCCATACATTACAAGCTCTACAAAGCTTACAACAAAATAGTTTAGCCAACCAAAGTGTATTATATATTTACGCTGATGGAAAAAAAAGCAGTGCGACTGAAACGGATAATACAGCAATTGACGAAACGCGTAAAATTATTAAAAGCCAACTTTGGTGTAAAGAAGTAATTATTATTGAAAGCGAAGAAAACAAAGGCTTGGCAAACTCTGTAATTAAAGGCGTAACGGAGGTTATAAATAAACACGGTAAAATAATTGTGCTTGAAGATGATTTACTTTTATCACAACATTTTTTACAATACATGAACGAGGCATTAGATGTGTATTCTAATATAGAAAATGTTTATTCGGTAAATGCGTATATGTTTCCAATTGCTATAAAAGAGCACACCACCTTTTTATTACCCTACACTTCTACTTGGGGATGGGGAACTTGGAAAAACAAATGGGAAACATTTAACCCTACTATCAATGAATTAGATATAGAAACGATTAAAGGTAACCTCCATTTAAAAAACCGATTTAATTTAGCTGATTATGATTATACAAGTATGTTAAATAGTGGTAATAATTCGTGGGGTATAAAATGGTATTTTTGGGTGTTTTTAAAAAACGGGTTAAACGTATTTCCCACCCAAACATTGGTTAAAAATATTGGCTTTGATGGCACTGGTGTTAATTACACTTCTGTTCAAGAAGTAAAAACAATATTTAAAATCACAAATAAAGTAGAGGTTAAGCTTGAAAATAATTTAAATTTAAATTTTTATAATCAATATTTACTGTTTTTTTCACAGCCCAAAAAAAATCTATTAAAAAAAATTAAAAACAAAATATCATATAAAAAATGATTAATGGATTAAAACTATTTATTAAAAAAACAATATTTGGTAGCTCAAATTTAGCGCTAGCAAAGTTAATTAAATCAGGCATTGTCACTGTTGAAAAAAACAATGATATTGATAATTTAAATATTGAGGTGCGTTTTTTAAACAAAACAAATCCAATGGTTAAAATTGGAAACAACAATGTTTTAAATACCAAATTTGTATTAGAAACAAAAACGTCTAAAATAACTGTAGGCAATAATAGTTTTGTTGGGGGAGGGGTATTTATATGTGCAAATGAAATTACTATTGGTTCAGATGTGATGTTTTCGTGGGGCTGCACAATAATAGATACAGACGCCCATTCTTTAAACTGGGAATATAGAAAAGATGATGTGAAAAACTGGAAGCGTGGTTTAGACGAAAATGCAATTGGAAAATATAAAGATTGGACAAATGTAGTAAATAAGAAAATTGAAATACAAGATAAAGCATGGATTGGCTTTAATGTAATAATTTTAAAAGGTGTTACTATTGGCGAAGGAGCCATTGTGGCAGCGGGCTCCGTTGTCACAAAAAATGTCGACCCTTTTACTTTGGTTGCGGGAAACCCTGCTGTTTTTATAAAAAAATTAAATTAATTGTATGACTTGGGAAGAAACTATTTTATATGCAAGAGAAAACGATGAGTTGAAACAATTAATTGAAGATTCATACCTAAGTGCCGATTTAAAAAGAAATGTAGAAAATTTTAGTATCAGCAAAGAGTTTATCGAAACCCTATTTTTAATTAACAAATACGTTACCATAAAAACCTCAAATATTAAAATTTTAGATATTGGTGCAGGTAACGGTATTAGTAGCATTGCTTTTGCTTTAAACGGCTTTGCGGTTACCGCCATTGAACCCGACCCTAGTAATACCATAGGCGCTAATGCAATTAATTTTTTAAAAAACGAGTACAATCTCTCTAATATAACCGTAAATTCTTCTTATGGAGAATTGTTACCATTTGAAAACGAAAGCTTTGACGTTATTTATGCCAGGCAGGCAATGCATCACGCAAATAACTTGAACGCTTTTGTTAAAGAGAGTGCAAGAGTATTAAAAAAAAACGGACTGTTTTTTACTTCCAGAGATCACGTGGTAAATGACGCTATGCAAAAAACAGAATTTTTAAACAACCACCCCTTACAAAAATTTTATAATGGAGAAAACGCTTTTTCGATTAATGAATATAAAAATGCGTTTATTAAAGCTAATTTAACACTTAAATTAAAATTAGGGCCTTTAGATTCCGTAATAAATTACAACCCTAAAACCCAAAGCGAGTTAACAATTGAATTTAGAAAAATACTCAAAAAAAAAACAGGCTTAAAATTTCCAAATAACAGTATTTTTAATGCTATTATATTTACTATATTTAAACTAAAAACAAATAATCTGCATAATAATGCAGGGCGATTGTATTCGTTTATTGCACATAAAGTATAAACTTTTATATGAAAATTTTAATCATAGGTTCAGAGGGTTTTATTGGACAAAATTTATGCGCTTATTTTTTAGCTAATACTAATTATACTGTTTTTTTTGCGGATATAATTGATAATACAAAAGCTAATTATGTTAAAATTAATTTAGATACAGAGGATTTTTATTTTCTTTTTAAAAACAAAAAACATGATATTTGTATTAATGCTTCAGGTTCAGGCTCGGTTGGTTTTTCAAATACATCACCCTTATTAGATTATAAATTAAACACGTTAAACGTTTTTTTATTATTAGATGCTATTCGGATACACAACCCCAATTGTAAATTTATAAATTTTTCAAGTGCAGCCATTTATGGGAATTCACTTCAGTTACCGGTTATAGAACAGCAAGAATCAAAACCAGTATCGCCTTATGGTTGGCACAAATTAATGAGCGAAATTATTTGCAAAGAGTTTTTTATTCAACACAACATACAAACATTAAGTTTACGTGTATTTTCGGTATATGGCCCCAAATTACAAAAACAATTGTTTTGGGATGTATATCAAAAAGCGTTAATAAGCAAAACCATTTATTTAGAAGGAACCGGTGAGGAAACCCGCGATTTTATCTATATTGATGATTTATGCCAAGCGGTTGAAAAAATAATTTTAAACTGTGTTTTTAATGCAGACGTTATAAATGTAGCATCTGGTCAAGCAACATCAATTAAAAATGCAGTAACTTTATTTTTAAATCAATTGAATACTAGTTTCAAAATCTGTTTTAATAATCGTGTAAGAGTTGGCGACCCAATTCATTATTTAGCAGATGTTACCAAATTAAAACAAATAGGTTTTTCGACTCGCTTCTCTATTCAACAAGGATTAGAGCAATATACAAATTGGTTAAAAAATAAATAAATGCGAATAGGTATACTATTAACAGGTGATTATAGTTGGGCTGGCGGCTTGTACTACTCCCTAAATATTATAAAATTATTACAACAAATTTCTATTACTACCTCTTTAAAAGTGATAGTTATTATAAATAACACAACCACTAAAGAGCTTATAGAGCAGCTAAATTTAGAAAACGTACAATTTACAAACCTTGATAACAAACCATTTTTATACAAACTATTTTGTAAAATAATGGGAGCCGTTACTAAAAGTAATTATCGTTTTGTAAAAGATATAAATGCTTTAAAGTTAAATACTATTTATCCTTTAATTAATTATGATAAGGCGCACAAAAAATTAAATTGCAAGGCATACTATTGGTTATACGATTTTCAACACAAATTTTTACCTGAATTATTTTCAAAAGAAGAAATTATAAAAAGAGATACTAATTTTAAAAACATAACTACCCATACTAAAAACATTGTTGTTTCGAGCAATGACTCTAAGAATCACTTGTTGCAATTTTATCCAAATACACAGGCGCTTATTAATGTATATAGCTTTGTTTCATTAATTGAGGATGTTAAACATACGTTTACTTTAAAAACTACTATCCCACAAAATTATTTTATAGTATGTAATCAGTTTTGGCCACATAAAAACCATTTGGTTGTTTTGCAGGCTATTCATTATCTTAAAACACAAAACCAGGCCATTCATATTGTTTTTACAGGCAAACATAACGATGTAAGAAATGAAAAATATGTAACAGAATTAAAAAATTACATTAATAAAAACAACATTAATTCATTAGTTACATTTACTGGTTTTATTTCAAGAGAAGATCAAATAGAATTAATAAAAAATTCAAAAGCTGTTATACAACCTAGCTTATTTGAAGGTTGGAGTACTGTTATTGAAGACGCAAAAGCTTTAAATAAATATATTATTGCATCTGATATTGAGATTAATAAAGAACAAATTCAACGTGATGTTTCATTTTTTGCCGTTGACGATTATATTCAATTATCAAAGCATTTAATTAATTGTATACTTGAAGATAAAGTATTTATTGAAAGAAATTATTTAGAAAGTATCATAAAGTCTAGAATTAAACTAAGTAATATTTTAAAAATATAAATAATGAGTTTTGTTGAAGAAAGGCATAAAAAACAAATAATAATTATAAATTTATTTAAATAATCTAAAGACCCTTATTAACTATAATTAAGCATAATGAAATTAATTAAAAGTTTTTATAACTCACAACATATCCTGCAAAAAAAACCTTCAAATATAAAAGAAGGAGATATAGGGTTATTTGCTTCAGAGGGTTACACTACATTAAATAGTGGATTATACTATGTTAAAAATGCTAAGGTAAGCTCAATAGGTATTATTTATAAATTTTTATTTTCAATTAAATCAAATATAATTTGTTATACCGCCGACTTTAAAAAGTATAAATTTAGGTACTTAGCAAAACAAATCTTACAGACTAAAAAAATAAAATTAGATGCACAAATAAAATATATTATAGTTTTTGATAATTATACTGGCCCAAAAGGCTTTGCCCATTGGCTTTGCGATGGACTTACGCGTGTAGCGGAGGTAAATGATACTTTAGATGAATACACAGTGTTGGTTCCTGAATATTTTAAATATGAAAAAATGTATTTAGAATCTTTATCATTTTTTAATATAAAAAAAATTGAGTTTTTAAAAAGCAACACATTTACATTAGTGCCAAATTTATATTTTCCGTCGCATATTTGCGAAACAGGAAATTTTAATTTAGAAAATTTAAAAAAATTAAAAAACATTGTTCTCTCAAAAATTAATCAAAACCCATTTATCCAAAAGCTTATATATATTAGTAGGGCTAAAGCTAGTAGGCGATTTATACAAAATGAGCAAGAAACTTGTGATTTATTAAAAAAATACAACTTTGATATTATCTATTTAGAAGACTATTCATTTATAGAACAAGTACAAATAATTTCTCAAGCAAAAATGGTATTTAGTATTCATGGTGCCGCACTAAGCCTAATTATGTTTATGAAAGAGGGAAGTTATGTAATGGAAATCCGGAACAAAAACGATAATATTAATAATATGTATTATTATCTAGCAAACGCTAGTAATATAAATTATTATTATTTGTTGTGCCAGCCTATTATGTTTTCAAAATCTGCAAATAACTTTAATTTAATTGTAGATATTCCATATTTAGAAAGCGAATTGAAACAAATAATCGAAAAAACTAAATAGCTATGTTTTATACTTTTAAATAAAATGATAATTATTTCAAATAAGCCAGGCCAGTTAGGAAATTTGCTATTTATATATGCAAATGTTTTGGCTTATGGCTTGGAGAATAATATAAAAATTTTAAATCCCGCATTTTATAATTATCAATCTTATTTTGAAGGAACAAAAAAACACTCTAAACTAATTTATAAATTATTTTATTTTTTTTCTAATTACACTGCTCGTTTAATTTGTAAATTAAATATAAAATTTCCATTAGTGTATGCAAAATCAATAGCTTGGAACGAGGTTGTAGATTTAGATATGCCAAATCAATTCCCAAATAAACTATGTTTTATACAGGGTTGGCTTTACAGAAGTGATAAGTTGCTTGTAAAACACAAAGACAATATAAAAACATATTTTACCCCAACATTAAAGTTAAATGCACAAATTAATAACTTTATAAAAACTAATTTTGACTTAAGTACTGAAACCATTATTGCTATTCATATTAGGCGAGGCGATTATAAAACATTTAAAAATGGCATGTATTATTATTCAATAAACGAGTATAGCAATATAATAGATACTATCAAAAAGTTATTTGAAGATAAAAGCGTACATTTTTTAATTTGTACAAACGAAAAAATTAATTTAAACGAGTTAAACCCAAATAACCATAAACTAACGCTGGCTCCAAATCATGAGTTGGTAGATATGTATTGTATGACACACTGTAATTACATTGTTGGCCCGCCAAGCACTTATACAATGTGGGCCTCGTTTTATGGTAATGTGCCGTTGTATATGATTGAAGACAAAAACAAACAAATAAATAGTAACGATTTTAAAATACAATTATAAATTAATACAAGTAAGCCATATTTTAAAAACCTAGATGGTTTAAGAACAATAGCTTTTTTGTGGGTTTTTGTGTATCATATTTTTGGTTATTTAAATTATACAACAACAAATACAGTTCACCAATTAATCATAAAAAATGTATTTAATAAAGGATATTTTGGGGTAAATTTATTTTTTGTATTAAGCGGTTTTTTAATTACTTATTTACTTTTAACAGAAAAAAATAATAGTGGCACAATAAATATAAAAAAATTTTATATAAGACGTATACTACGAATTTGGCCATTATTTTATTTGGCAGTATTGTTGGGATTTTTTCTGTTTCCGTTAATAACGCATAGTTTTAATTTTAACGATATTAAAAATCATTTTTTAAGCTATTTTATATTTGTTGGAAATTTTGATAGAATTAATAGCAATTTTTCTGGCGCAGGAAATGATAATCTAGGCGTTCTTTGGTCGATTGCCGTTGAAGAGCAGTTTTATTTATTTTGGCCAATATTAATTAAATTTATCAATAAAAAAATAATTCCTTATGTTTTTCTGGCTATAATACTATTTTGTTTATTTTTTAGAGCTCTAAACATAAACAACTATAACGTTCTTTATTTTCACACATTTAGTATAATGTCTGATATGGCAATGGGAGGTTTGGGGGCATACTTAATTATTTTTAACCAGTGGTTTATTCAAAAAATTTATTTGTTATCAAAATATCAAATAATCGCAATGTATATTGTCGGAACGATAGTTGTACTTACTACAAACTATTGGTATAATTTAAATTATTTAACTAAAATAAGTGAAAGACTTGTATTAGCACTCTTTTTTATATTTGTCATTTTAGAACAATGTTTCTCAAAAAAATCAATATATAAGCTAAGCAACTTTAAATTTTTAAGTAAAGCGGGCCTCTTAACATATGGCCTTTATTGTTTACACATGTATAGCATATCTTTTATGCAAAAAATAAATAATAGCATAGGTTGGCAACAACTTAATAGCTTTAAGTTATACTTAGAGTTTTTTATTATTTTAGCTATAAGCATAGTGCTAAGTTATATTAGTTATAGTTTTTTTGAAAAAAAATTACTTATCTTTAAAAAAAGGTTTAATTAATACTTAGTTAATAGCTTTTACAAAACAAAATTAGTTTAGTAAACTATGCTTAATAAATTAAAAAAACATATTCGCAAAACTATTTTAGGGGTTGACATTTCTAATTATTTTTTTTCGCAAGGCGGAGAAGATGCTATTCTTCAAAATATTTTTCGAAAACAAATGGATTTAGGCTATAAGGGCTTTTATGTTGATGTAGGAGCCTTTCATCCTTATCGCGACTCTAACACCTACCTGTTTTATCGAAACGGTTGGCGAGGCATTAATATTGACGCTACGCCTAATAGTATGCTAACGTTTAATAAAATTAGACCAAGAGATATTAATATTGAGAGTGGGGTTGGAGAAAATGAAATTACAATGGATTATTATACAATAGCCCACAGTCCAACTATGAATTCTTTTTCAAAAGAAGGTTTAATGCATAATGGAATGCTAAACGAGGTAACAAAAATAATTCCCGTTAAAGTTTTTACCTTAAAGAATATTTTAGAAAAGCATGAATCTAAGTTTTCAGAAATCGATTTTATTACCATAGATGTTGAGGGATTAGATTATGAGGTTTTAACCTCAAACGATTGGTTAAAATTTAAACCAAAAGTTATTGCTATTGAACTTAACATTACCTCTATTGACGATCTTTCAAATCATCGTTCAGCAGTATTGTTAAAAAACTTAGGTTATACCATAGTTGCTAAAAACGTAATTTTAAAAAACGTTGCAACAATATTCTTTGCAAGAAATGATTTTTCGTATTAATTAAAACACTATTACAAATAGCCTTAAAATATCCATTATAGTTCCAACGTTAAATCAAGGGCAATATATTGAAGAAACAATTCTGTCAATACTAAATCAAACCTATAAAAATATTGAAATTATTATTGTTGATGGAGAAAGTATAGACGACACGATTAATATTATTAAAAAATACCAATATAAAATTGCCTATTGGATTAGTGAAAAAGATAATGGACAAAGTGATGCAATTAATAAAGGGCTAAAAGTAGCAACTGGCGATATTGTTACTTGGCTCAATAGCGATGATTATTATGAGCCTAGCACCCTACAAACAATTGTTGATATTTTTATAAAAGATAGTACAATTGCACTGGTGCATGGCAAAGCATTATTGTTTGGTAGCAATATAAAAAGCAAAACAATAGGATTAGAACAGGATATTGAACCATACGAATATTTAGCCTGTATGCGTTTTCCACAATCATCCTCTTTTTTTTCTAAAACCATGCTTGCCAAAATCTCACCTTTAAATAATAGTTTGTATTACGCAATGGATTTTGAATTGGTTGTAAAAACAATTTTAAATAACGGAAAGATAAAACGTATTAATAATTTACTATCTCACTACCGTATTCACAATAACTCTAAATCAAATAACGATTTTAAATTTTTAAACGATTGGGCCATTGTCGTATATCAGCTATTCTCATCACTTAGTAATGGCCTCATTTATGCCCACGAATTAAAAAAACTAAACCTGGTTACAGGAAATTGTGACTTGAACTATAATACAAAAACAACTTTTACAAATAGCCAACTACAAAGTGTGTTTTTACAACATCTTAACTTACATTACCATTACAATTATAAATTTTTTAATTTTAAAGTTTGCTATATTATTAGTTCCTATATTAAACATAATTACAATAGCTACTATAAACAAATGAGATATAAAAAATATAATATTCGTGCCACATTCATACCTAATTTTTTATTTAAATTGCTCCGAAAGTAAGTATGCTTTTTTCAATTATAATACCAACATATAACCGAGCACATTTAATTGAAAAAACAATTCAATCATTTATTACACAAACTTATCCTAATTTTGAATTGTTGGTTATTGACGATGGAAGTACCGATAATACAGAACAAATTATAAGAAATATTAGCGACAAAAGAGTAACCTATTATAAAAAACAAAAAGAAGGGGTTTCAGCTGCCAGAAATTATGGCGCAACTATTAGTAAGGGCGATTATATTAATTTTTTTGATTCAGACGATATTGCCTACCCTAATCATTTAGCCGAAGCCTATAATTATTTTATAAAAAACAGAAGTAGTAACATTGTAATGTTTGATTTGGACTGGAGTAACGCCGAAATGAAAAAAACAAATCAATTTTTTTTAAGATACAAAAACCCAAATAAAACTATACTTACTAATAATTTTGCACAAGTAAATGCTGTTTTTATTAAAAAAAGCATTTTAAATGATGTGGTATTTAATACAAGTTTAAGTATGGCCGAAGATTGGGATTTTTACCTTAAGTTATCGGTTAGATATACGTTTGATTTAGGAAAAATCACAACCAGTTGTTTAGTTGATCATGCGGGAAGAACAGTTAGAAACTTTGATATAAATCATTTTTTAAATCAAAAAATCATTCTTTTAAACTCAGTAAAAAGTGATATTGTTTTTTATAATAAACAAAAAAAAGCATTAAACGGCATAAATGCACACATGACTTCATACATCGCTCTTCATGCCGCAATGAATAAATATAAAATAGAGTCAATAGTACTTTTTATAAAAAGCGCTTACTACAACCCATTATCAATATTTAAAAAGCGCACACTCGCCATTATTAAACATGTTTTTATAACTTGGTAATTGTTTAAATTTTTATCTAAAAAAACAAACAAAAACATATAAAAAATTAAATTCACAAGTGTGATATTTTTTAAACTAACAACGTAAATTAAACTAACTTTGTTTTAATATGTGTGGTATTGCTGGATTTATAGATTTTAATAAAACCTCTTCGCAAGAGGTATTGGATAAAGCAACAAATACACTTATTCATCGTGGGCCCGATGCCGTTGGCACAAAGTTTTTTAATCACCCAAAAGCACAAGTGGGATTAGGGCATCGTCGTTTATCCATCATAGATTTATCGCAATTAGGCGCACAACCTATGCAGTACAAGCATTTATGGATAAGTTTTAATGGCGAAATTTATAACTATAAAGAAATAAAAAAAGAATTAGAGTTGCTTCATCACACCTTTATCAGTAATTCAGATACGGAGGTAATTTTACATGCCTTTGCACAATGGAGCATAAATTGTATTCACAAATTTATAGGCATGTTTGCTTTTGTAATTTATGATACTGCAAAAGAAGAAATATTTTGTATTAGAGATAGAGCAGGAGTTAAACCCCTTTTTTATTATTGGCACAATAATTTATTTTTATTTGCCTCAGAGTTAAAAGTATTTCACCAACACCCAAAGTTTAAAAAAGAAATAAATGTTAATTCGGTTGCCGCTTTTATGCAGTTTGGCAATGTCCCTACACCGCATTGTATTTTTAATAATTGCTATAAGCTAGAAGCGGGTTGTTATTTAAAATTCAACATTCAACATTCAACATTTAATATTACTAAATATTGGAATGTTTATAATGCCTATAATAAACCAAAACTAAACATTTCGTTTGAGGAAGCAAAAATCGAAACTGAAAAAATCATAACATCTGCGGTTAATTACCGAATGGTGGCAGATGTACCCGTTGGTGTTTTTTTAAGTGGCGGATATGATAGCGCTTGCGTTACCGCTTTATTACAAAATAGTAATTCACAAAAATTAAAAACCTTTACAATTGCTGTGCCCGACATTGGACTAAACGAAGCCCCTTATGCTAAACAAGTTGCTAAACATCTTAACACAGAGCATTATGAATTTGAGTGTACACAAAAAGAAGCTTTAGAGCTAATAAAAGAATTACCTTATTATTACGACGAACCTTTTGCAGATAGTAGCGCTATACCCACAACTTTAGTTAGTAAAATAGCAAAACAACACGTTAAAGTAGCCCTAAGTGCAGATGGTGGAGACGAAATTTTTGCAGGATATAACCGTTACGATTATTTAATGAAACACGGTAAATTACTAGATCAATTACCCAATTTTATTAAAAAAAGTACTAGTGCAATAATGAATGTTGTTAGCGCTGATAAAATACCAATATTAAAAAATAAGTATAATTTTCATAATAGGTACGAAAAACTAAAATCGTTGCTTAACAATTCATCGCCACAAAATATAATGCTTAATTTAAGCAAACAGTTTGATGATAAAAGTTTAAATAGCTTATTTATAAAAAAAATCTCCCCATTAAAAACAATGCATTTAAGCCAAGAATTAGAGCAGGATTTTTTTTCGCCTCTGGCATTTATGCAGGCAATAGATTACCAAACTTATTTGTTAGATGATGTTTTACAAAAAGTAGATAGAGCAACAATGACAGCAAGTTTAGAGGGGCGCGAACCTTTTCTAGACCATCGAATTATTGAATTTGTTGCGCAATTACCCAATGAATACAAATATTTTAAAGGCACAAAAAAATATATTTTAAAAGAAATTGTACACCAATATATTCCAAAAAAAATAATAGATAGGCCAAAAATGGGTTTTGCTATACCTATTGAAAACTGGTTGATGACAGATTTAAAACAACAAGTAGTGTACTATTTAAATAAAGAATTAATCACTAAACAAGGTATTTTTAATCCAATCGAAATTAATAGTTTACAACTAAGTTTTTATTTGGGTAAAAAGGAATTAGCAACAAAAATTTGGTATTTACTAATGTTTCAAATGTGGTATGAGAAATGGATGGATTAAAATTGTTTAGCTAATTCTTTTTCGTACTTAAGCTTTTCCTTTTCTAGTATTTTTTTACTGCGCATACTATTTATTATTACCAAACTTGCCATAAAAAAGGGAATACAAGGTATTTTTAAACGAACTAACGCACCAAAGTTTGCAATTGAAACACCCACCGATAATGCAAAAAATAACGCAAACGTAAACGAAAAAAGTACTAAAGAGTTAGCCCTTATTAATTTAAAAAAACCAAAAAACTTTAATTTAAAAAGTAAATAAACACAAAAGCATAGTATATAAGCATTTTCTATGGCTGATAGAAACATAACTACGTTTCTGGCATCAAAAATGGTTGGTCTAAATAGAGTTGCAAATATGGCTTTATGCGATACAGAAAGCATACCTAACAAGGTGGGTTCATAATCACCAATATCAAAAGAATTACCACCATAATAACTTTGTTTTAAATCTTGTTGCGCCGAGGAAGCGGTAGAAAAAACTTTATCAATAGAGTATTTTCCTAAGTTTCCACTAAAGTTTTGCATCATTGCTAATACAACAATAGCACCAATAGCAATAATTGCAGGGGCAATAATTACTTTAAAGAACTTATTTTTAATATTGGTTACGCGCAATGCCACCATCCACAAAACAGAACCGGGAAATAATGCGAATAAAATATAAGGCTTAATGCTTAATAGTAATAGGCCAGCTAAAATAATACCGCTAAAATAAAGTAGGTTCCGATTTTTTTTAATAAAAAACCAATAAAATCCGTGTACAAACAAACAAGCTGCCGAAAAAGTTATACTATCCTTCATAAGCCCGCTACCCCAAAAAATAACTGAAGGCATAAATAAAATGGGTACGGCTAATTGCTTATATAAGTGAGGAAACTCATTCACAAAAACTTTATATAACTTCCAAACAGGGATATAACAGACCGAGGCTACAATAATTGCCGAAGCCATATAGCTTTTTCCTGCAATAAATACAAAGGGCATAAAACATTTTGCTACAAAAAAGGCATACTGGTCGCCTACCCAATACGTAAAATCATAATGTGAATCTAATAAATAATGTTCGGTAAAGTGTGGGTTTCCAAAATAAATATACATAAAATTTGTTGGGTCATTTACTAATAAATCTGCCAATGCACTTGCCGTCCAATGATAATTTAAAGTATCTCCCCCCTCGTAATAATAAAAATACACCAGCCCTAAACTAATAGCGCCCATAATCTTTACAATTAATCCTGATAAGAAATAAGAATATATTTTGTCGTTCTTTTGATGTTTTAACTTATATTTATGTGCAATAAATAGTATTAAAATAAAATAAAACGGAGGAATAAGTATATCGTAAATATCCATTAAGTTTTATAAAAATAAACATAAATAGCCATTGAGCAAAAAAACACTATACATTACGTTTGATGGATTAACAGACCCCTTGGGACAATCGCAGATATTACCCTATTTAATTGGTATTGCCAGCAATGGGTTTAGCATAACCATACTTTCTTGTGAAAAAAAAGAGTCACTTTTAAAAGAAAAACAAACAGTTTTAAGTTTAATCAGCAATTTACCCATAACATGGGAATATATTATTTATAACGAAACAGGCAGCTTTATAACCCGGTTTTTATACTTAAAAAAACTAATATGGCATACAAAAAAACTACACAAAAAAAACGATTTTCAATTAATTCATTGCCGTAGTTATATTGCCGCTTTAATTGGCCTAAGGTTTAAGCTAAGGTATAATATTCCTTTTATGTTTGATATGCGTGGTTTTTGGGCAGACGAAAGAATTGACGGAGGGATATGGAAATTAACCAATCCCTTACATCGTTTTTTTTATTACTATTTTAAGAAAAAAGAAAAACAATTTTTAACACACTCAAATGCAGTTATATCCGTAACGAATAATGGCATATTAGAACTCGCAAAACAATACCCAAATCTAGTCATTACAAACAAAACAACGGTAATACCCTGTTGTACAAATACAATTTTATTTAGCAAAAAAAATTTTAATGTAGATTTTGCTATTGAAGGCATTTCTAATGATAGTCATGTAATTGTTTACACGGGCTCTATTGGCACATGGTATTTTACCAAACAAATGATTGATTGTATTTTGGTTTGGAAAAACTTTATTCCCAACTTAAAACTATTAATACTTACAAAAGATATTACGGCATTAACCGATATTACAGATCAATATTCTCCATGTATTAAAAATAATATAATTGTAAAGAGTTCAACTTACCAAAATATTCCAAACTATTTAAGTATAGCAAAAGCAGCTATTTTTTTTATTAAACCATCCTACTCTAAAATAGCGTCTTCGCCCACTAAAATGGCCGAATGTTGGGCAATGGATTTGCCAATAATAACAAATGCAGGCATTGGCGATAATGATTTATATTTTAAAAACAACCAAGGTGGCGTTTTAATTAATAATTTTACCAATATAGAGTATGAAAACGCCTGCAAAAAATATTTAGAACTAAGTGCACAAAAAAATAATTATCGAAACATTGCCTTAGCTAATTTTGATACACAAGACGCAATTACAAAATACACAACAATTTATAAATTACTAACTAAAACATAGCAATTAAATAAAAACAATAACTTTAATAAAAATTATGCAAACAATTATTGTAACAGGCGGCGCAGGATATATAGGCTCTCATACCATTATAGAGCTTTTACAAAACACAAACTATAACGTTGTTTCTATTGATAATTTTTCTAACTCAAATGCAAAATCATATGATAGAATTAAAGAAATTACTAATAAAAACTTTACTACATTAAACATAAATTTATGCGATTATCAAACTTTAAAATCGCAACTTTCATTATATAATAATATAGTGGGAGTTATACATTTTGCAGCTTTTAAATCGGTACCCGAAAGCATGTCAAACCCATTGCTTTATTATAATAACAATATTTTATCACTTACCAATTTATTGCAATTGTGTAAAGAAAATCAAATTAATAATTTTATTTTCTCTTCTTCGTGTTCGGTATACGGTAATGCTACTGCACTTCCTGTAACCGAGCAAACACCTTTAGCAAAAGCCGAAAGTGCCTATGGACATACAAAACAAGTAGGCGAAGAATTAATTAACTTTTTTTGCAAATCAAATCCAACTTTTAAAACCGTATTGTTGCGTTACTTTAACCCAGTGGGGGCACACATGTCGGGTACTATGGGTGAGTTTCCAATTAATCCGCCAAATAATTTAGTGCCTATTATTACACAAACAGCGGTGGGTAAAAACACCCTAACTGTTTTTGGAAACGATTACGATACCCCTGACGGCTCATGTATTCGTGATTTTATTCATGTAACCGATATTGCTAATGCCCATTTAAAAGCATTAAGTTACTTACTCGAGCAAAAAAACAAAACAGCTTGCTCACTATTTAATTTAGGTACAGGCACAGGTATTAGCGTATTAGAGGCAATAAAGTCGTTTGAAAAAGCAAGTAATATATCACTAAATTATAAAGTTGGTGAGCGAAGAAGTGGCGATGTTATTGCTATTTATGCAAATAATACTTTAGCAAAAACAGAATTAAATTGGAACCCAAAATACACTATTGATGATATGATGCTAAGTGCCTGGAAATGGCAACAATATTTAGAAAAAGAGTAAAAAAATCTTATTCGCCCTCTTTAGTTTTATTCGCAATAATAACTTTAATTACCACACTGGCAATGGCACAAACAAAAAATAAACAACCTAATAAAATATTGTTCCCTATAAATTGTAAAACGCCTGCTATTACTAATAATACTGGCGATACATAGCCTATCCATTTATTTTTCATAATTTTTTATTCTTTTACCATTATTTCTACTCGCCTGTTTGCCTCTTGTTGCCAAAAAATACCTGTATCGGGGTAAATCATTTCCTGACAATCTTTACCTAAAGTACTAAGGCGCTTTGCATCTATTTTATTTTCAATCAAATAATTTTTAATTTTATTTGCTCTACTTAAAGACAAGGCTTTAACCCCACCTTTGTAACCACTTTGCCCACAACCATTGGTATGCCCAATAATTGTAATATTCAGGGCGATGTTTTTTTGCATTAACTTTAGTAAATTTTTTATTGCTGGTAACGAAACCATTACATATGTATCATTGTCGGGGTCAAAATTTATTGTGCCAACGCTATATTTTGCTCCCTTTTTAAGTTTAGGCAAAATTTGATTGAGTGGTTTTAGTAAAGTACTGTCATTACTCTTAAACGAACGGGTATAAAAAAAACTATTGTCTTTAAAATAGTTTAAAGTAAACGGTTGGTTATCTTTTAGCGCTAAATTAAATTGGTATTTACCCGTTATCGAATCTGAAAAAACTTTAGCAATTTGGGCTCCAGCACTATTATTAAGACTTACTTCAGCTTTTATTGGATTATTATCCTCATCTAAAACCTGTCCCGTAATATTTACTTGGGTTTCAAAAAACAACTCTAAATCAAAACCCTCTCCTTTGGTATATACATTATCTAATACCAAATAATACACGTCGTTATTTTTTACTGGCACCGATTTGCAATAAGCATCGCCCACACCTTGTTTTACAAATTCTTTAGTTGAGGCACTGTTTAAACCCGTATAACCATTTATATCTTCTTTATCTCGCGAAATATTTACTCGTACCGGCTTTGCTTTGGTTGCTTTTAAGCTATCACAAAAATTGGGTGTTTCTTTAAACAACATAAAATCATAATCGTCATCTTTTTTAAAAGGTTTAATAGTAAAACATAAATTGCCCCCCACTTTAAAAATTAATTTATACCAGTTTGTATTATGTTCTTTTTCAAAAGCAAAGAACTTGTTTTTTTGCGAAGCTTTTATGCCATTATCTCCCCCACAATTAGGCGCTTTTATATGTTTTACAAGCTTGGTGTTGTTTATAATTAACGTTTTTGCTGTATTGCAATTACATATAGCATTGCTAGTATCCGTGTACTTAGTTTGTGCCCTACTAAAGTAATTTAAAAAGCAAAATAGTAGTAATAAACGCATATACAAATAACGTACAAATCCACATTAGTTACAAAGTAAATTTATTATCTTTAGCATTTTAAATTATACTATGCCAACTATCTCTAACAAAGCCGATTCTATGCCGGCTTCACCCATTCGCAAATTAGTGCCTTTTGCCGAAGCTGCTAAAAAACGAGGAACTAAAATTTATCATTTAAATATTGGTCAGCCCGATATTGAAACACCACAAAGCTTTTTAAATGCGGTAAAAACGGCTGATATTAAAGTGTTAGAATATAGCCATAGTGCTGGTAACGAAAGTTATCGTACAAAACTTTGTAATTATTATAAAGAATATACTATTAATATTAATCCAAACGATATTATTATTACCTGTGGCGGAAGCGAAGCCATTGAAATTGCTTTAATGACTTGCTTTAATGCAGGTGATGAAATTATTATACCCGAACCGTTTTATGCAAACTATAATGGCTTTAGTAAAGCTGCCGATGTGATTGTAAAACCAATTCGCAGTTCAATTGAAACAGGGTTTGCCTTACCGCCCATTGCCGATTTTGAAAAGGTAATTACACCTAAAACAAAAGGTATAATAATTTGCAATCCGGGCAACCCAACAGGTTATTTATATACTAAAGAAGAATTATTAGCATTGCGCGACTTAGTAAAAAAGTACGACTTATTTTTATTAAGCGATGAGGTGTATCGTGAATTTTGCTACGACGGAAAAGAATATATAAGCGTAATGCACCTTGATGGTATTGAAGAAAATGTTGTTTTATTAGATTCAATAAGTAAACGTTACAGTGCTTGCGGAGCAAGAATTGGCGCACTAATTAGTAAAAATAAAACAGTAATGAGTGCGGCATTAAAGTTTGCACAAGCGCGTTTAAGTCCGCCAAGTTATGGGCAAATAGGCGCAGAGGCGGCTTTAGACACTCCTAAAAGCTATTTTGAAGATGTAAAAACAGAGTATATCGCTCGTCGTAATTTTGTAGTTGAAGCCTTAAATAAAATGGAAGGTGTTTTTTGCCCAAAGCCAAGTGGCGCATTTTACTGTATTGCTAAACTACCCATTGATAATGCCGATAAATTTTGTCAATGGCTGTTAGAAGAATTTAATTACAATCATCAAACCGTTATGTTAGCTCCTGCAACAGGTTTTTACTCAACCCCTAATGCAGGTACAAACGAGGTGCGTATTGCCTACGTTTTAAATTTAAACGATTTAAAAAACGCTATGGAGTGCTTGCAACAAGCTTTAAATATATACCCAGGAAAAACAAACTAACTTTATGCCTAAACTATTTTTTTATTTTTTAACTCCTATATTTTTTTACGGTTTATTATCGTGTAGTAATCCCGATGATGTTGCTTTTAAAGAAAAAGAAAAGAAAGCATTATTAGAATTAAAAAAAGATTCTGTAAAAAACACTGTTAAAAGTGCCGCTCAGTTTAGCGATAGGCAGGGTGTTGTAGGCGTATTTGATGTGCCAGAAATGCTTACCATTGCAAAAATAGATTCGGCACCCATGAAAAACATTTCGTTTAAAATGGCCAAAAATTATTCGGTTTTACAAGAACAGGTAGCCGCTATTAATGCGACAGTTGATGGAGCTTACGGTTGTATTTACTATAATAACGATGCAAATAATTTTGTGTTTGAATGCATTGTGCCAATAAATAAGTTGCCAAAAAAGCAACCAAAACAGTGTAAAATTGTTGCTCTAGAATCTTGTAAAATGCTTATTTATAATTTTTATGGCCCCTATCAAAATTTATTTTCGTCGTACGATTTAATTCGAAGATATATTGTTAAAAATAAATTACAACAATGTGGCCCCATGCGGGAGTTTTATATTACTGATCCTACGTTAGAAAAAGATCCTTTAAAATGGCTTACCCGAATTATGGTACCTGTTGTTGAAGTAAAATAAAAATTGTGATTTGTCTCTAACTTTTATTTTGTATTTTTAATAAACTAAAAATGGCGTTTACTAAAAAATATTTTTTTAATTGTTATTTATTATTGTGTTTAACAGCATTTTCATTTGCGCAACGTATCCAAAATCTTAATGTATTTGTTGCGGGAACAAGCGTAGGAATAAAATTTACAATAGGCACGGGCGCACAATGTGGTGGTTATAAAATTTATCATAGTTTAGACTCTAGCATTTTCAATCAAATTTATGATTACCCTGGCACGTGTGGTAACTCATCTATGCCCGAAGATGTTTCGTACACACATACAAATCCAGCCATCAATCAAACTAATTATTATAAAGTAGAGTTAGTACCTGTTGAAACATCGTTAATTAAACGCGTTTTTGTACCCAATGTTGTTAATGCAAAGTTAATAGTGTACCCAAATCCCATTGTGCAAATTTACGACTTACTAAATTTAAAAATACCAAATATTGGTTCAACACGCTTGGTGGGGTTTATTTCTAGCCAATTTGGCAATCCGCTTAAACAAATAGATATAACCACACAAGGCGATTTAGCTTCAATTAACGTGTATGATTTAACAAATGGCCTGTTTGTTATTTGGCTAACCGATGGGATAAAAGCCTATTCTTCAAAATTTATTATTGTTAGATAATGTTAGTGCGAGCCGATACTTATTTGTGGGCCATACGCATGTATAAATCGCGCACTTTAGCGAGCGATGCTATTAAAGGCGGAAAAGTAAAATTAGAAGGTAGTAACTTTAAACCATCGCACGAAGTAAAAATAGCAGAACGTTATACGCTTACTATTGGAACAATAAAAAAAATTATTGAAGTAAAAGATTTAATTGATAAGCGTGGCAGTTTTGAAATTGCTAAAAACTATTACATTGATTTTAGTCCGGTAGTGGATAAAAACACAAAACTACAATCCTTATTTTTTGAAACAAATATAATGCGAGATAAAGGTACGGGGCGCCCAACTAAAAAAGATAGGCGCGATATAGATAGTTTTAGCGAGTAAGATTTTTAGTAAAAATAGTTTTTATAAACTCCAATAGGTAAAGCTTTTAAAGGAATTTTTATACATTCCTTTAATATCTACCAATACACCTTTAGTTGATAGGATAGATTTAAAAAACTTTTCATCTAATGTTTTATATTCTTTATGGTTTACAGCAACAATTACACCATCGTAACCCTTAGCTAATTTGTTTAAGCCAAAGCCATATTCATGCTTCAGTTCTTCGCTATCAGCATGTGGATCAATAATCTCAACCTTTACGCCAAAACTTTTTAATTCTTTTACTATATCGGCTACTTTACTGTTTCTAATGTCACTAACATCTTCTTTAAACGTAGCACCCATTACTAATACTTTTGATTTTGAAATGTTTTTTCCGGCAGCAATAATTTTTTTAACAGTTGTTTTTGCTACATAAAACCCCATACTATCATTTACATATCGTCCGCTGTTTATTACTTTTGCATGGTAGCCTAAACTTTCGGCTTTATAAGTCAGGTAATAAGGATCGACACCAATACAATGTCCCCCAACTAATCCTGGCGAAAACTTTAAAAAATTCCATTTTGTACCTGCGGCTTCCAACACATCGTAGGTATTAATATTCATTTTATTAAAGATGATAGATAATTCGTTCATCAAAGCAATGTTCACATCGCGTTGTGTATTTTCGATAATTTTAGCAGCTTCGGCTACCTTTATTGATGAGGCTTTGTGAGTACCTGGCTCCACAATAATTTCGTACACTTTGCTAATTTCTTCTAAGCTTTCTTTATCGCAACCGCTTACAATTTTTAAAATTTTTGTAATTGTATGTTCTTTATCACCTGGATTTATGCGCTCGGGCGAATAACCAACTTTAAAATCTTTTATAAATTTAAGTTTACTATGTTGTTCTAAAATTGGAATACAATCGTCTTCGGTACAACCCGGATAAACGGTAGATTCGTAAACAACATAATCGCCTTTTTTTAAAACCTTACCAACACTGGTACTTGAGCCAATTAATGGTTTTAAATCGGGAAGGTTATGCTCGTCAATTGGAGTAGGAACAGCAATGATAAAAAATTTAGCTTTTTTTAAATCTTCTAGTTTATGAGTAAAAGTAATATCGCTTTTTTCAAAATCTTTTTTAGTAAGTTCGTTACTAGGGTCAATGCCTTTTTGCATCATTCCCACGCGTTTTTCGTTAATATCAAAACCAATAACTTTTACTTTTTTTGCAAAGGCTAATGCAATTGGTAAGCCTACGTAACCTAAGCCAATAACGGCTATTGAAGCTTTTTTGTCGATAATATCTTTATGAATTCCCATATTTTTTATTTACTATTTTATAATTTATGAATGATAGTTGTTTAGTTAGTCTTTTTTGTAGCCAACACCATTAAAAGTAGCTATGTAATAATATTTATAAGGGTTAATAGTAATTGTAACTCTTTTAGGAGGTTGGTTTGCTTTAAATTTTTTACCTATATGTTTTGAGCCAATTCTAAAATCATAGCCTTCAAAATAAATATACCCTTTTATACTCGAACTTTTATAAGAAATACCGCTTGTGCTATTTTCGCTAAATTCTGCTTTAGCATCTGGGTTAATAATTAAAATACGCGTATCTGTTCGTGTGTTATTTATATCTCGCCAAGTACCAATATATTTTTCGTTATTATTTGGAATTTCTCCCTTTTGGCAATTTGTAATAAAAAAAATCACAAAAAATACAGATATTAAACTAAATTTTTTCATTTAAGTATTTTTTAATATTTCTTTTGGTCTAAGTGCATAAATCCGTTCAATAATATCTACAACTTTTAAACCCTCTAAGGCATTGGTGGTGATTTTATTTTTACCAGTAATGGTATCTACCACATTTTCAATTACGTTGTGATGATTATTTGCAGAACCCTTGTAAGCGCCGTAATCATTGGCTGGATTTGTTTCGGCTAAAGTAGGCATGGTATAATCTTTAATATTACACACATCTATTTGATCCATATATTGTCCGCCAACTTTTACACTACCTTTGCTGCCAATAATTGTAAGCGATGATTCTAAATTTTTATCGTAAACAGCTGTTGAGTAATTAATACTACCCATGCCTCCGTTTACAAAATCAAAACTCACAAAACCACTGTCTTCAAAGGCGGTAGATGTTTGATGATTAAAATCGGCAAATTTTGCTTGTATGTTAGTAATATCGCCAAAAACCCAATACATAATGTCAATCCAATGGCTAAATTGCGTAAATAAAGTGCCGCCATCTAACGTTTGTGTGCCTTTCCAACCACCTTTTTTGTAGTAACGCTCATCGCGATTCCAGTAACAATTTAATTGCACCATATACACATCGCCAATTATTTTTTTATCTACAATTTCTTTTAACCATACACTTGGTGGCGAGTAGCGATTTTGCATCACACAAAAAACAGTTTTACTATGTGATAATGCTGAGTAAATTATTTTTTCGCAATTGGCTTTGCTTAAAGCCATTGGCTTTTCAACTACCACATGTATATTATTTTCTAAAGCTTTTAAAGCGTGCTCGGCATGTAAACCATTGGGCGTACATACGTTTATTACAGCAATATCTTTATGATTAGCCAATAATTCATCCATTGAATGATAAAATTTTTCTTGTAAGTTTTCTAAACCTAAACTTTCTATTGGTTGAGCATCGCATACCGCAATTAACTCACAATTGGGATTTCTGCGTACCATTTCGGCATGGCGTTTACCTATATGTCCTTGCCCTATAACGGCAAATTTTATTTTACTCATACTTTGTTACCGTGTTATTTTCTAATTTGTATTTCTCACCACTTTCTGTACAAATGGCGTTTCCATTTTTATCAAAGTCTAATTTATGTCCAAATTCGCTCATCCAGCCTGTTTGGCGAGCTGGGTTGCCAATTACTAAGGCATAATTAGGCACATTTTTAGTTACTACTGCCCCTGCGCCAATAAATGCAAACTTACCAATATCATGTCCGCATACAATAGTGGCATTGGCACCAATACTAGCCCCAGTGCCAACGTGTGTTTTAGCGTATTCGTTTTTACGGTTTACAGCACTGCGTGGGTTAATAACATTAGTAAACACCATACTAGGACCTAAAAACACATCGTTGTCGCAAGTTACACCCGTATAAATAGATACGTTGTTTTGTACTTTAACATTTTTTCCTAAAACTACCTCTGGCGATATCACTACGTTTTGCCCAATATTACAATTGTTGCCCAAAGTACAATTTGGCATAATATGACTAAAATGCCATATTTTAGTGCCTTTACCAATGGTGCAGCCGTCATCAATAAAGGCTGTTGGGTGGGCATAAAAAGTAGTAGTATCCATAATAATAAAAAAGGATTACAAAAATATAAAAAACAATGGTTTAACACTATAAATTTGGGTAAATTATATACTAAAAAACAAATAATAGCAACAATAAATTAATATATTTAACGTTTAAATACATTATGATTAATTACAAAAAATACCTTCCACACACAATAGCAATACTGGTTTTTGCAATTGTTACTTTAATTTATTTTAAACCTTTATTAAGTGGTAAAGAATTAAGGCAAGATGATATTGCCCGCCACAAGGGCATGAGTAAAGAAATTGCCGATTACCGTACTGAAAACAAAGCCGAGCCGTTATGGACAAATTCCATGTTTGGCGGCATGCCCGCTTATCAAATATCTACCCTTTACCCCAGTAATTGGATAGCAAAATTAGACAACGTGTTTAAACTATTTATACCCTTACCCGCAGGCTATGTGTTTTTATACTTTTTAGGCTTTTTTATTTTATTATTATGTTTGGATGTAAACCCTTGGTTAGCTTTAATTGGCGGCCTGGCTTATGGTTTAAGCTCTTATTTTTTTATTATTTTAGAAGCTGGCCATAACTCAAAAGCCAATGCCTTAGGCTATTTACCTGCTTTGTTAGGAGGCGTTATTTTATTATTTAAAGGTAAACATGGCTTAGGTTTAGCTGTTACCACCTTGTTTACAGCCATGGAATTAAATACTAACCACGTTCAAATTTCTTACTACGGTTACATTTTAATTGGCTTTGTAATTGCAGGTTATTTTTTAACGGCAGTTAAGCAAAAACAATTACCTACATTTTTTAAAGCGCTAGTATTTTTTACAATAGCAAGTTTAATAGGCGTATTGCCCAATGCAGGAAATTTGATGACGACCAACGAATATGGTAAATACAGTACACGTGGCAAAACCGAATTAACCATTAATTCAAATTTAAAATCAAACGACGATAATACAACCAGTGGGTTAGATAAAAATTATGCCACACAATGGAGTTATGGTATTGGAGAAACGTTTACCTTTTTAATACCTGATTATAAAGGTGGTGGAAGCACACCTATTGGTAACGTTTACCCCGAAGCCTTAAAAAAAGTAAATCCCGATTATCGTCAGCAAGTTGCAGGGAGCTATGCTTATTTTGGTAATCAGCCCTTTACCAGTGGCCCTGTTTATATAGGAGCAATAATTATTTTACTATCGGTTTTAGGTATGTTTGTAATAAAAAACCCGATTAAATGGTCCATATTTTTTGCAACACTATTAACGGTTGCCTTAGGTTGGGGTAGTAATTTTATGGGTTTAACCAATCTATTTATGAATTATGTACCCGGCTATAATAAGTTTAGAGCCGTTGCTATGATTATGGTTATTGCAGAGCTAACCCTTCCCTTACTAGCAATATTAGCCATTAACGAAGTGATAAAAATTAAAAATTGGGAAGATAAAATAAAACTAAACCTTATTAAAAAAGAAATTAGTTTAAAGAAAATTTTAATTATTTCGGTAAGTATTGTAGGTGGTTTTTGTTTATTGAGCTGGATAATGCCTGATATGTTTAACTCATTTACTGCAACTGGCGAAGAAGAACAAATGGTTAGACAGGCAGTGCAGGCAGGTAACCCCGAAGCGCAAGTGCGCCCTGTAATTACCGAAATAATGGCGCAAACAGAAATTGCTCGAAAAGCCATTTTTAAAGCAGATGCCCTGCGTTCATTAATTTTTATTGTGCTAGGCTTTGGCGCTTTGTTTTTATATTTTACCAATAAATTAAAAAAAGAATTATTTTTTATTGCCATTGGTTTATTTATTGTGATTGATTTGTGGACAGTAGATGCACGTTATTTAAACGATAAATCATTTGTAACAAAAGAACAAAACTTACAAAGTATTGTTGCTAAAAGCCTTGCCGACGATGAAATTTTAAAAGACCCAAGCTTAGATTACCGTGTTTTAAATTTAACCGTAAGTACCTTTAACGATGCCCAAACCTCATACTATCATAAATCAATTGGTGGGTATCATGGTGCTAAACTAAAACGTTATGCTGAGTTAATAGATTTTCATATTGATAAAGAGTTGGATTTATTTAAAAACAATGCTGGCAAAGCCTTTGCTAACGATAGTTTATTAAACAATTTAATGGGGCAATTACAAGTAATTAATATGTTGAACACCAAGTATTTTATTATTCCGGGTGGAGACCAACAGGGCAATATTCCATTAACAAATAAACAAGCCAATGGCAACGCTTGGTTTGTTTCTAGTTTAAAAACAGTGGCTTCGGCAGATAGCGAAATTGTTGGGCTTTTTAATATAAACACAAAAGCACAAGCCATTGTTAACCAAAAGTACCAAAGCGAATTAGGTTTAAAAGACACTTACAATGCAGGCGGAACCATAAAATTACTTTCATATAAGCCAAACGATTTGCAATATGAAAGTGATAACAGTCAAGAAGGATTTGCCGTTTTTTCTGAAATTTATTATCCAAAAGGTTGGAACGCTTATATTGATGGACAGTTAAAACCTCACGCAAATGTAAACTATGTTTTAAGGGGCTTAAACATACCGCCTGGTAAACACAAAATTGAATTTAAGTTTGAGCCACAAACCTACAAAACCGCCTCTACCATTGCTGTGTTGGGCTCTATTTTAGTATTGTTAACAATTGGGCTTGGCTTATATTTAAACAAAAAGAATACTGTTATTGTTAGTTAAAACAAATAAATTTTTTAAAATAAAATTAAAGATTTAAAATAATCGTATTAACTTTATAAAACAAAATAAGTAATAAATTAAAAACACAAAATTATGGCATTAGAAATAACAGACGCAAACTTTGAAGAGTTAGTATTAAAAAGCGATAAACCCGTTTTAGTAGATTTTTGGGCCGAGTGGTGTGGTCCTTGCCGTATGGTTGGCCCAGTGGTTGAAGAAATGGCTAAAGAATATGAAGGCAAAGCCGTTATTGGTAAAGTAAATGTTGACTTAAATTCAAACATTAGCGCAAACTACGGTATTCGTAATATCCCTACTTTATTATATTTTAAAAACGGACAAGTAGTAGATAAACAAGTGGGTGTAGTGCCTAAAGCTACATTAGCGGCAAAGTTAGATGCTCAAATGTAATTTTAAATTACTTTTCAGCTTTATAAATAGCAGCTACTCCAAAACTTAAACTTTTAAACGACGTATTTTTATAGCTAATTTTATTTAAAATAGCTATAAAATTTTGGTTGTTTGGAAACGCTTTTACACTCTCTGTTAAATAGCTATAAGCGCGGTTATCTTTAGAAAATAGTTTACCTATAAAAGGCGTTATATACGAAAAATAAAAGGTGTAAATTGTTTTTACTAACCAATTGGTTGGGTAAGCAAACTCTAAAATAACGAGTTGTCCTCCTGGCTTTAAAATGCGGTATAAATTACTCAAGCCTTTTTCTAAATTTTGAAAGTTGCGTACACCAAAGCCTACAACAATAGCGTCAAAAGTATTATCGCTATAAATAAGTGTTTCGGCATTACCAGTTTCAAGTGTAATTAAAGCATCTAGTTTTAAGTTTTTTAATTTTACTCTTCCAGAATTCATCATGCCTTCGCTTATATCTACTCCTATAATTTTTTGTGGATTTAGTTTAGCGCATTCAATGGCAAAATCAGCCGTTCCTGTAGCAACATCTAAAATTACTTGAGGGTTTTTATCAGCAATTAACTTTACGCAATTTTTACGCCAGCCTTTGTGAATGCCTAAAGACAGTAATGAATTTAAAAAATCGTATCGGCCAGCAATGTTATCAAACATTTGCGCCACCTGTTCTTTTTTTTCTTCAGATGTTTTATAGGGGGTTATCGTATCGTGTTCCATTGTATTCTACAAATATACGTAGAACAAAAATACTATGTTTAGTTTATAATAATAAAAACTATTGTTAATTGTAGAAATCGGCGTTGTTTTTCGACCTTATTAAAATCATAAGCATTCTATACTTATCGCACAAAATCAAGTTTTAAGGCTTCTTCTAAAAGTTGTTCTTTATTAATGGGCACTACGCCAATTTGTTCGCAAACCAAACCACCCGATAGGTTTGAAATAGCAGCCATTAAAACATCATTACACTCTAATGCCCTACACAAAGCAGCTACACTTATCACCGTATCGCCAGCGCCACTTACATCGGCAATGCTTCGCACATGTGCCAAAATATGTTCTTTTTGTTTACGCGAATTTGTTATAACTCCTTTTTCGGCTAGGGTTAATAAAACGGTTTCGGTTTTTTGTTTAACTCTAAAACTACTTACCGCACGTTGCAATTCTTTTATGTTACTGCCAGTAATATCTAATTTTAAGCCTTCGCGTAGTTCTTTTAAATTAGGTTTAAATAAACTTACACCTTTATACGAATTAAAATTTTTCTTTTTAGGGTCAACACAGGTTGGAATGCCTTTGCTTTTTGCTAACTCCACTACTTTGTTAATAAGTTTGGTATTAATTAAGCCTTTGTTATAATCTTCAAAAATGATGACATCAATTCTATCGTGATTAATAATGTACGAAATTAAGGTAATTAATTGTTGTGTTTCTGAAGGAGTAATATCCTCTTCAACCTCCTCATCAACTCGTAATAACTGTGTATTGTTACCAATAACACGGGTTTTAACGGTTGTAATTCTATCCCTACATTTTAAAATACCTTTTTGGCTTAGTTTTTGTGTTTTTAGTAAATCTAAAAAAGCTTGGCCTTCATAATCAACGCCAATAGCCGAACACAAAATTGGGGTTGCGCCCATGGCCTGTATGTTTAGGGCTACATTTGCTGCGCCACCCAACCTACGTTCTTTTTTTGTAACAGCTACAATAGGTACTGGGGCTTCGGGCGAAATGCGATTTACTTTGCCCCATAGGTAAGCATCAATCATTACATCGCCAATTATTAAAACATTTAAGTTGCTAAACGATTTAAATAATTCGCGAACATGTTCTTTTTTAATGGAATATTTTTTCATTTTTAAATTAAAAAAACTTAGTTAAGTTTTGCTAAGGCATTTTTCATGCGTGTTAAGGCTTCTGTTAATTTATCTTCGCTGGTGGCATAACTAAAACGAATGTATATATCATCGCCAAAAGCTGCTCCCGGCACTAGCGCTACGTGCGCTTCATCTAATAAATACATAGATAAATCGGTAGCGTTATGAATGGTATAAGAATTATATTTTTTGCCAAAATAATAACTTACCTCTGGGTACACATAAAATGCGCCTTGTGGTAAATTGGTTTTAAAGCCAGGTATATCTTTCATTAATTTTAAAACTAAATCTCTACGTTTTAAAAATTCGTTACGCATAGGTTCAATGTGAGTTTTGTAATCTAACTCCATGGCTTTGTGCATGGCCTTTTGCGTAATGCTACATGTGGCTGACGTAAATTGCCCCTGCATTTTATCGCAAGCTTGGGCTAACCATTTTGGTGCTGCCATAATGCCACCTCGCCAACCTGTCATAGCAAAGCCTTTGCTTACACCGTTAATGGTAACTACCCTGTCTTTTATAAAATCAAACTGAGCAAAACTTTGGTGCCCACCAACAAAATTAATATGCTCGTAAATTTCATCGCTTAAAATATAAAGTTCATCGTGCTTCGCTACAACATCTGCTAAGGCTTTTAATTCTTCTTTTGTATATACGCTTCCTGTTGGGTTGCAAGGCGTACTTATCATTATTAATCGGGTTTTTGGCGTTATAACAGCTTGCAACTGTGCGGCGGTAATTTTAAAATCGCTATCAATAGTAGTATTAATTATTTTTGGAGTTCCCTCCGCTAACTTTAAAATTTCTAAATAACTTACCCAAAACGGTGCAGGAATAATGACTTCATCGCCCGGATTTACCAAACACAAAACTGCATTGGCAATGCTTTGCTTGGCGCCTGTACTTACCACAATTTCATCAGGGGTATAGGTTAAATTATTATCGCGTTTAAATTTTTCGCAAATGGCTTGGCGTAATTCTACATAACCGCTAACGTGTGTATAATAGCTAAAATTATCATCAATCGCTTTTTTAGCAGCATCTTTTATTATTTGAGGGGTTGGAAAATCAGGTTCACCTAAACTTAAACTTATGATATCAACACCTTGGGCTTTTAGTTCGCGACTTTTACGAGCCATTGCAATGGTTTGTGATTCTGAAATTTGATTTATTCTATTTGATAAATGTGCCATAAACATATTGTTTAAGCAAATCTAATAATAATTTAATAATAATTTATTTATATATTTTTTTTGAATAATCAAATTCCTATAACTTCTCCAAAATCACATTTAAAAGAAAAGGCATCGACTAAAGGTTTATTATTTAGATAGCATAATATACTTCTAATAACGCCGGCATGCGAAATAATTATAGTATTATTATTATTTGTTATAGTTTGAAAAAATGCAACAGAGCGGCTGTATAAATCCTTAAAACATTCTCCGTTTGGTACCGATATGTTTACAAAATCTTCCATCCAAGGATTTAATTCATTTGGTGGTAATGCGTCCCAACTTTTACCTTCCCAATCACCAAAATGTAATTCTTTTAATCTGTCATCAAAATTTAATTTAGCAGCATTGTTTTTTTTAGCAATAAAATTTGCAAGCAGCTTACAACGAATTAGTGGGCTTGAATAGATGGTGTTTATTTGTGTTGGAAGTTGTTTTAAAACAGCATCAAACAATAAAGAATAGGGGGTTTGTAACCCAACGTCTAACTGCCCATAGCAAACAGTTTTTGGTAAAATAGTTGGTGTATGTCGCACTAAATAAATGGCCATAAAACAATAAAAAATAAATAAAAAAATAGTTCACATACTTGCTGTGTAGCTCCTAAACAATCGCCAGTGTAGCCACCAATCCATTTTTTAAAATAGCGTGCTAAAAAATATTTTACACAATAAATAGGAATAATTAAACCAAAAACGTACCCATTTTTAAAAACAACAAAAGGTAAAATACCAAAAAATGTAGCCAAGCAAAAATTGGTAAAGGTTATAGATTTTGCAATTGGCTTGGCTTTACTCAATTCATCCTCACGCACGTATAAATGGGTGTAAATAACAGTAACAGCACACCAACGGCTAAAAGCGTGAGTAACAAATAAAACTAATGGTATTAGTTTTGCATCTATACTTAATAATAAAAAAAACTTTAAACTGAATAAACACACTAAGCCTATAACGCCATAGGCCCCCACGCGACTATCCTTCATTATTTCTAATGTTTTTTCTTTTGTCCAACCACCACCAAACCCATCGCACACATCTGCAAAGCCATCTTCATGAAAAGCACCTGTGAGCAAAATGCTTGTTATAATAGATAGAATTAAACTTACCTCTTTTGTAAACACAAACAATGCCCCAAAAAAAACGAGTGCGCTTATTGCGCCTACAAGCCAACCAATTAAAGGAAAATAACGCGTTGCTTTTGTTAAATAATCCGCATCATGATTTACCCATTTAGGACAGGGTATGCGCGTATAAAACATTAAAGCAGTGAAGAAAATTTTTATTTCATTTTTTACTGTACGCATTTTTTAGTGTTTATTAGAAACGTTCGCAGTTTCAAAACTTGCCATTTGATTGATGAAATTTACTGCCGATTGTAGCATTGGATAGGCTATTGCACAGCCTGTGCCTTCGCCCAAACGCATATTTAAATTTAAAATAGGAGCTACATTTAAATACTGTAGCATTTTTTTATGTGCTTGTTCATTAGATTGATGACAAAATACGGCATAATCTATTATATTTTTTTGTAACGCATGCGCAATTATAAATGCAGCTGTAGAAATAAATCCATCTACTAAAATTAGCATATTTAATTCGGCAGCCCTTAACATTGCACCTGTTATTGTGGCAATTTCAAAGCCCCCTACTGAGGATAAAATATCCATAGCATCGGTTCTTTCACAATGAAAGTTATATGCTTGGGTTAATACATTTATTTTTTGTTTTAAACCTTCATCATCTAACCCGGCCCCTTTTCCCACACATTCGGCAATAGGGATGCGTGTAATTAAACTCATAATTAATGCCGCTGATGAGGTATTGCCAATTCCCATTTCGCCAAAACCAATTACATTACATCCATCTAAATGACATTGCTCAACTAATAATCCACCATTTTTTAAAGCCTGTTGGCATTGTATCGCCGTCATAGCATTTTGGTTTAAAAACGATGCCGTACCTTTTGCAATTTTAAGTTGTATTAAATTTGGTGTAGTTGATTCGAATGGATAGTTTACACCCGCATCTACTATTTTAATTGCAATATTATTTTGGGCTGCAAACACATTTATGGCTGCGCCACCACTTAAAAAATTACGTATCATTTGCCATGTAACGTCTTGCGGGTATGCACTTACACCTTCACGTGCAATACCGTGATCGGCAGCTATTACAAGTATGTGTGGATTTTTTAATATTGGTGAATCGGTTTGTTGAATAAGACAGATTTGTAAAGCTAACTCTTCTAAAACACCTAAGGCGCCTAATGGTTTTGTTTTAAAATTTATTTTGTGCTTTATGGCTTCGCCTAATTGTTGAGAGGGCTTTTTGAGAGTGTGCCTTAGAGTTTCATTCATATCTACAGTTTAATAATTTTTTTTGAAACGTGTCCCCCATCTTTTAAAATTAATTGTAAAATATAAAACCCCTTAGTTAATGAAGAGGTATTTAAATACGCTACGGAGTTTTTAAAATCTTCGGCTAAAACTATTTCCGCAAATTCGTTTACTAATTTGTAGCTTTTTACTAGTCCTAAACTTGAATGTATTGTAAGGTAATTAGAACAAGGGTTTGGAAAAACGCTAATTAAATTTTTTAAATCCGTCTTCTCATTTATTCCTACTGGTTGCTGATTTATCACCCCAACGGCATCTAAATCAAAGCCACTACTGGCAAAGGGTGTGGCCCATGGGTCATTGATGGGATTATTGTTTTTATCGTAAGTTGCATAAGGCAAATTAATGTTACCAACTACATCTATTATTTTTATATGGGTAATATTATTTATATCTAAGCCCGCAACACTCTGCAAATCTTGCAAATCAAAAGGTGTGCCGTAATTGACTTGATATTTACCTGCTAAATTATTTAATTTTGTAGCGTCGCCAACATTATCAAAAGCACCAATTTGAGTAAGGGTTTGTGTGTTGCTTGTAGCAGGAAATCTAAAAAAATTAATACCATTACTGCTTACCTCAACAAACGCTAATTCTAAAAAAGTAGCATTAAAACTATTTTCAAACACACAAAAGTCAAACCCAAGTCCGTTTTTTATGGGTGATTGAAAAGTAAGAATAGCGCTTCCGCCATCACCCAAACTAACAACACCGGTACCATCGGCATGCCCAATAGCCATAGAGCTATCGCCGGCCGTTGCTTTGCCTAAACCCGTATTGCTAATATCTTGCCAGCCTCTAAGAACGTTGCAGGTAGTTGCCCAATTTACAATTAGCGAGCTGTCTTTGTATATGGCCGTTGTTCCGGTTTGACCTACTTGTGGGGCAAACTGAGAATATCCATAAATGGATATTAAACTAAAAAAATAAATTAACCGTTTCATGATAATATAAAACGATACCGTTATAACTAAAAAATAAATAGTATTTATTTTAAAGCCTTTACTCTGTATCGCGAGAGTAAATGTTTTGTTGTAATTAGACAAGTATCCCGACTTAGATGATTAATCATTACGGTTGCGCGCCAGTTCTTGAATTTAACAAGATTCCTTTTTAAAGCCGAAGCATCTTAATTTTAGCAAAGGTATAAATTATATTTAGTTTTGTTAGGTTTTAAAATTTGTAGTGCTGTTTAACTATTGTTTTTTTGGCTAAAATTTAGCTAAATCGCAAACCGTTACATGCATTTATTTATCATCCATTCTATCCACCCTATTTACGCCTTTTACCTTTTTTAAGTTTATGATTAAATGGTTTAAATGTTTTGTATCGTGCACATATACCATAATGGTGCCTTCAAATAGGCCACCATCGGTATCAAAACTAATGCTACGCATATTAATATTGTTTTCGTTAGATATTATCTTAGTAATATTATTTACAATGCCTAACTCATCGGTACCAATAATTTTTATACCTGCTAAAAACGAAATTAATTGGTCGTTTAGCCATTTGGCTTTTACAACCCTATACGCATAGTTAGATAAAAGTTTTAGGGCGTTTGGGCAATTTACACGATGTATTTTAATGCCTTCGCCCACGGTTACAAAACCAAACACATCATCGCCAGGTATTGGGTTACAACAAGGCGATAGCTTATAATCTAGCTTTTGCATGTCATCGCCAATAACCAGCATATCGCTACTGCCACGGGCATTGGTAACAAGCTGTTCTATTTTTGGTGCGCTCGATTTTTTATGTACCTTTTGAGGTGATTCTTTAAAGCGAATAAATAATTTAATATCTTTTACATCAATATTACCAAGGGCAGCGCGATAAAATAATTCTTGCGACGAGGGGAGTTTTAAAAAACTACAAAAATCGTTTACGTTTTGTAGAGTATAATCAAGTTTACACTTATAAAATTTACGTTCTAAAATTTCTTTACCATCTTCCGAAACTTTTTTGCGATGCTCTTTTAAACAGTTTTTTATTTTAGACTTTGCTTTTGCTGTAATTACAAATTTTAACCAATCTTCTTTTGGGGTTTGTTTGCTACTGGTTAAAATTTCAATTTGATCGCCACTTTTTATTTCGTAATTTAACTGTACTAATTTATGGTTTACCTTTGCGCCAAGGCAATGCTCGCCCACTTTGGTATGAATTTCAAAAGCAAAATCTAAAGCAGTAGCGCCAATGGGTAGGGTTTTCATATCGCCTTTTGGGGTAAAGGCAAATAGCTCGTCGCTAAATAAGTTTAATTTAAAATCATCAATAAATTCTAGGGCGTTAGGGTCGGGGTTTTCTAACATTTCGCGAATGCGTAGTAACCAATTTTCTAATTTACTTTCTTTATCGGCAGAACTTTCTTTATACTTCCAATGGGCAGCAAAACCATTCTCGGCCATTTCATCCATTCTAACGGTACGTATTTGCACTTCTACCCACTTGCCATCGGGACCCATAACGGTGGTGTGTAGGCTTTCGTAACCATTGCTTTTTGGGGTACTTATCCAATCGCGCAGGCGCTCAGGACTTGGGTGATAAAAATCGGTTATAATAGAGTATACTTTCCAGCAATCTGATTTTTCTTGTTCAAGTGGAGTATCAATAATTATTCGAATGGCAAAGAGGTCGTAAATTTCTTCAAAGGCTACATGTTTAGTTTTTATTTTATTGTAAATACTAAAAATAGATTTTGGTCTACCAAAAATTTTAAAGTTAAAACCTTGTTCGGTTAAAATGTCCTTAAGAGGCTCTATAAACTTGGTAATAAATTTTTTACGTTCGGGTTCGCTTTCTTTTAGTTTTATGGCAACATCGTAGTAGGCCTCGGTGTTGGTGTATTTTAAACCTAAATCTTCTAGCTCCACTTTAATAGTATTTAAACCTAAGCGGTGCGCCAATGGGGCATATAAAAATAAGGTTTCGCTAGCTATTTTTATTTGCTTATCGCGTTTCATGTGCTCAAGGGTGCGCATGTTGTGCAATCTATCGGCTAGTTTTATTAATATCACGCGAATATCTTCGCTCATGGTTAATAAAACTTTTCTAAAATTTTCGGCCTGTATAGATGAGGAGTTATCAATTACTTCCGAAATTTTTGTGAGTCCGTTTATAATTTTAGAAACCTTTTCGCCAAATAAGCCTTTTATATCATCAAGGGTTAAGTCGGTATCTTCAACGGTATCGTGCAACAAGGCGCATACAATACCAGTGGTGCCCAAGCCAATTTCTTCAGCACAAATTTGCGCTACCGCAATGGGGTGGTAAATATAAGGTTCGCCACTTTTGCGACGTATTTCTTTATGTGCTTCAACGGCTACCTCAAACGCTTTGCGAATGGTTTCTTTATCAGTTTTTTCTAACTTACGTTTGGTTGCTTTTATTAAAAGTTTGTAGCGTTTTAGTATTTCTTTGCGTTCGGCTTCTAAATCTATTTCCATAATTAATAGTACAATATAGTTTTAAAGGTATTATTTTTACTAGATATTAAAAACTATTGAAGATTTATATATATATATATTATTTTTTTAGGTCGGTTTTTATGCGTGGGGCAGTAAACACGTTTAAACTTTTAAAGGCCGAGGGGGTGTACGAAAAACAATTTGGTATAGCAACGGCATTAATTAAAAAAAGTAATTCAAAGCAATTTTACCATTACCAAGGCGCTAGTTATTGGGTATTATTAAAAATTTTGCCCCAACTGGTTAAGCAAACACCCAACTTTACTTTTTTTGATATTGGCTGTGGCAAAGGCAGAGCCGTTTTTGTAGCCGAAAGCTGTGGTTATAAAAATTTGGTAGGAATAGATTTAGATAACGAACTAATTACAGCAGCTAATGATAATTTAAAAAAATACACAAAACAAAACAAGCCAGCCACTATACATTTTACGCATGCTAATGCCTTAAATTATAAGTATAAAAACGAACCCACTGTTTATTTTTTGTTTAACCCCTTTAGTGAGGCTATTTTACAAAACGTATTACATACAATTTGCAGTAACACCCTCAGCGAAACTTGGTTTGTATATATGAACCCCCAATACAAGGAGCCATTTAATACAAAAAACTTTAAATTAGTTACCGAGTTAAAAACAAATAGGTATTTAGAGGCTGTGGTTTACAAACTTGTTTTATAATTTGCCTTGTTGTTGTTAGAATACAATATAAAATGTTACGATTTACAGCTGTTTAATCCCATTACTTTTTTAATTTTATATCTTACGCAGTTTTTTTATTATACGTGGTTGGAATGAAATAAAAGATAGAGCTTTGTACTTCTCTAAAGAATGGGCTGACACTTCAAATGAAGTAGCAGATGCGAAACCATTTTTAGTTGTAGTAAAAAAATATACTATTCAATAATTAACTTTTTGCTTATGGTTGAATGGGTATTACTTAGCTTTAATATATAAATACCTTTTGCCAAACCGCTTAATGTTATGGATTGATTAAGTTCGGTTAACCTTTGCTCTAATACAGTGTTACCCACTAAATCGTTAATTAATATTGTAGCGCCTATTAAATTAGCGTTTTGTGTAGTTAGGTTTAAAGTGCCTTTAGTTGGGTTTGGAAAAATACTTAGCTGCCCTTCATCTAAGGTATTTATTTTAATACCTACAGCTAGTGTGTTATATTTTAAAGTTACAACATCTACAGAATTACTACTGCCTGAGCCCCTTCTTTCAGCGTTACCTGCTATAATTATATTTTTATTTTTATCTAACACTAACTGGCAAGCCCTATCAACACCTGTGGCTAAAGTTGTATTGGTAAAACTAGTTTGCCATACTACAACGCCATTGGGTGATAAAACTAAAGCACTTATATCTTTATTTAGTGGACCATCAAAAAAACCAGCAACAAAAACATTATCGGCTGTATCTTTTTGAAATGAAACATAAGAATCTGTGCCACCAAAATTATAATTGGTTGACCAAATTGTAGCACCATTAGTACCGTTAATTTTATTTACTTCCAAATTAGTGCCGCCAGCACCTATACCAAAAAATGCATCACTAGCAATAATGGCATTATTAAATTTATCTAGCAGTATATGTTTTGGCGAAAAACTGTTTAGTGTACTTGCTGGGCGGTGATTTGTCCATACTACCGCACCACCTGCATTGTATTTTATAGTGGCCCAATCGTTTAGTGCACCAGTGGCATAGCAATTGCCAAGTGCATCAGCAGTAATGCCATAGCCATACTCATCGGTTCCAGAGTTTGAATGAGGCACTATATTTGTCCATTGGTTAACACCGCTACTGTTTAGTTTTATTGTGAGCATATTGCGGGCATTGGTAACGTAGGTATTGCCTGTTATATATACATTGTTATTTATATCCGTGGCTAAATCATAAACATTTTCATCAAAATTAGAAGTAGCATTATTGTAATTGTAAGACCAAAATTGCGTACCCGAAATACCAATTTTTACAACCGCAATATCGTACTGATTAGTGCCTTGAAAGTTGGTATTACCCGCCACTACCACATTACCAGCAGCATCAAATTTGGCACAAGTTAAATAATCGGCAATATTTTGCCCACCATCATAATAACTTACCCATTGTTGAAATCCAGTGTTATCGTATTTTGCTACCATAAAATCTAACGATGAGGTAGCGTTGTGGCTACCATAACCGCACACATAACAGTTGCCCGCCTTATCTACCAATAATTTAGCAGCGTAGCAAATGTTACTCGTGTTTGATGTGTTTACGTAATATTTTATCCATTGCTGCACGCCAAATGTATCGTACTTAACTAACATTATTTTTTCTTTATTATTTACGGCAGTACTATCATAAATAGAAGCAGCGGTGTATATGTTTCCCAAAGTATCTACCCCTGTTGAAACATTTATAACATCGTAATTTTGCACATTATAATAATTTACATACTTCGCCCAAGCAGGCGCGGTTTGTGCATTATTAACTAAAAAGGCAAGTAATAAGGCAAAAGTTGTCGTAATTTTTTTCATAAATGGTTGTTTTAAATTCAATAAACAAAAGTATTTTAAGTAACTTTAATTTTTATCCCCCAAAAGGGGGAATTTTTAAACTGCTATATTTACATACACGGTATTAATTAAATGAAACGCTTATTTTTAGTATTATTTTGTTTGCTTTTAATGCTAGGTAAAAGCCAACCCGAATGGAAAAAACAGCGTGATAGTATTGCAAAAAAAATTGCCACTTTAAAGCCTGATACAAATAAAGTATTGGCATTGTTAAATTACGGTTGGTGGTGGGAAACCTATAACATGGATAGTGCCGCCCAATGTTATTTAAGAATGCACGAGCTATCGCAAAAAATTAATTATGTAAATGGCGAAATAAAATATTACGGTAATTATACCTTTATTTTAAACCAACAAGGCAAATACAATTTAAGTTTAAAATTAAATTTACAAAGTATTGAATTTGCAAAACAAAAAGGCTCGCCCGAACAGATTGCTACTTGCTTATTTAATGCCGGCTCAAGCTACAACAACATGGCAAAGTATGACGAAGCCATTGCTTATTACCTACAAGCCATAAAAATATTTGAAGAATTAAAACTGATTAAAAAAACGGCGGTTGCGTATGATAATATTGGCGGCATTTTTTCCAATATTGGGCAGGAAGAAAAGGGATTAACCTATCATAAAAAAGCCTTAGAAAAGGCTACAGAAATTAATGATAGCATGGAAATAGCCACCGCTTTATTAAACATTGGAACACAACAAAAAGTATTAAATAAATTGATGGAGGCCGAAAACACAACACTCAAAGCCCTCACTATTGCTAAACAAATAAAAAGTACCTACCTCGAAATTAACGCAAACCTTACCCTTGCCGAAATTTTTGTGAAACAAAATCTATTTGATAAAAGTATTGCCTATGCTAAACTGGGGCTTGAGCGTGCTATTGCCATTGATTCTAAATACAGCCAAATGGAAGCGCTTAAAATATTAACGCGTTGCTATTATTTAAATAAAAACTATACAATGGCTATTCAACTGGGTGAAGAAGCCATTGTTTTTGGTAAAAAAAACAATATTGTTTCAGAATTATACAAAGTTTATGAACTCGTGGCACAAGAATATGCGCAAATAAATAACTATAAGTTAGCATATCAAAACTTAAGCATATCAAAAGACTTAAAAGATAGTATAAACGATCAAAACCTTACTAAAGAAATAGAACAATTAGAAATAAAGTATCAAACGGCAAAAAAAGAAAAACAAATTTTAGAATTAGAACACACCAAAAATCAACAACAGCTACTTATTATGAGTTTAATAGTAGGTATTACAATTGTTTTATGTATTATTTATTTAGTGTATAAAAACTATAGCCAAAAACGTAAACTATTAGTAGCAGATACCTTATACAAACAACATCGCATACAGGAATTAGAAACAGAAAAAAAACTAATCATTTCTCAATCTATTATTAAAGGGCAAGAAGAGGAACGAACACGTTTAGCGAAAGATTTGCATGATGGCTTAGGCGGTATTTTATCGAGCGCAAAATATGCGTTTAGTAACCTAAAAAATAAT
Source organism: Bacteroidota bacterium (assembly GCA_025363015.1). Taxonomy (GTDB): domain Bacteria; phylum Bacteroidota; class Bacteroidia; order B-17B0; family Aurantibacillaceae; genus Aurantibacillus. Next base: position 115,981 of record JANYEQ010000006.1, on the reverse strand, counting down.
TTAAGTATAACAGAAGAAAGTACCTTGGCATTTGAAAACGGATTAACTATTTTAGATACATCGATAAGAGAGTTGCGACGAGTAGCACACAATATGATGCCTGAAGCATTAGTAAAATTTGGCTTAAATACGGCTTTACAAGATTTTTGCGAAGTCATAAATAAAAACAGTGCGTTACAACTTACCTACCAATCGTTTGATTTAAAAGACGAAGATGTTTCCAATAATAAAGTATCTACTATTTATCGTATTATTCAGGAGTTAGTAAATAATATTATTAAACACGCCCATGCAAAAACAGCTTTGGTACAGTTTATAAAAACAAATAACACCTTAAGTATTACGGTTGAAGACGATGGAAAAGGCTTTGATATTTCTATTCTTAAAAACAATACAGGTATTGGCTATTCTAATTTATACAGCCGCGTAGCCTATATTAATGGAAAGATAGATGTGCAAACCGAATTAGGAAAAGGAACGTCAATAAATATTGAACTACCAAATATAAGCCATGATTAAAGTATTTATTATAGACGACCATCAACTTATTTTAGAAGGTATTTTTACTTTACTAAAAGATGAAATTGACATAGAGTGGTTAGGAAGTGCCAAAACACCCGAAGAGTTGAATTTATTTTTGCTAAAAAAACAGCCCGATGTATTGTTAATGGATATTAATTTACCACAAAAAAGCGGCTTAGATTTATGTTTAGAAGTTAAAAACAAATATCCAGCCATTAAAATTATTGGTTTAAGCACTAGCGACCAAGCCAGTGTTATTCGCAAAATGATGGAAAATGGTGCGTCGGGTTATTTATTAAAAGATGCGTTAAAAAATGAAATCATAAAAGCAATACAAACGGTAGTAAAAGGGAAAACTTATGTAAGCCAATCTGTTGAAGAAGTTTTAAAAAAGAAAAGTGAAAACGATAGTTTACCATTGCTTACAAAAAGAGAAAAACAGGTTTTAGAACTAATAGCCGAAGGGTTTACAAACCCGCAAATAGCGGATAAATTATTTTTAGATGTAACCACTATTAACTCTCACCGAAAAAACATGCTTACAAAATACAATTTAAGCAATACAGCAGTACTTATAAAGTTTGCTATTACGCATAACTTAATTTAATTATTTTAGTAAAATTAAAATTTATCTATTAAGAGTATATTTTCATCATCGGCTGATGGGCCATACGTAGCAGGAATGGCGATGTTTAATAATCGTAAATACACCCCTAATTGTGCTCGGTGATGCACTAAATGATTCATACAAAAAAGCCGAAGCGATTGTTTTTTTGATAAGGTAAAATAAATAGTGTCGCCATGCTTCATTTGCCACTCTTTTTCAAAATCTTCATCTTTGGCTTCTGTTAATACATTTGTTGCCTCTAATAGTAATTCATCAAAATAGGCCAACAGTTGAGTATTTGTTTCAAATTCCTTTGGTTTAAAATTTATAAAATCTAAGGCATTTGTAGTTAAAACATCTTTCCACCAAGCAATAATTTCAGCAACATGCACGGCCAGCCTACCCAAGGTTTCTGATTTTTCGTTTGGCTTATAATCCAAACGATTAAAAGGTACTTTTTGTAAATAATTGCGTGTAACGGCAGCTTCTAATTTTAATTCACTTAATAATTCTTGTGCTCGTGTCATTTTTTTAATGTATTAATATGCAAATATAAAAACTAACTAAAGCATTTCATACATTTTGCCAGGTTTGCTTTTTATTAAATTACTAAACTCTAATTGCAATAAAAGTCCGGCTACTTTGCTTACAGGCATAGTGGTTAGGCCGCACAACTCATCAATTTGCAACGGATTTTTGGTTTTAAAAGCATTGGCAATAAGCTGTTCATCTGCTGTAAGGTTAAGTAATAAAGGTATTTGTGCGCTTTTAGTTTTTGTGGGTAATTGTTCTTCCCACTGCATGGCATATAATAAATCGGCTGCGCCTTCAATTAAAGTAGCACGATTTTGTTTTATAAGTCCGTTGCATCCTTCCGAAAGTTCGTCGGTTGCCCTTCCAGGAAAAGCAAACACATCTTTATTATAACTACTAGCAATAGTGGCTGTTATTAAGCTACCACCCTTTCGTTTACTTTCTACTACCACCAAAGCATCGCAAAGACCTGCTACTATTCGGTTTCGTTTCGGAAAATTAACAGCATCGGGGTTAGTACCACTCATAAAATCAGTTAATAAGCCCCCCTGTTCTATCATTTTTTTGGCAATATTGCTGTGTTGTTGTGGGTAAATTCTATCTAAGCCATGGGCTAAAACGCCCACCGTTTGTAGGTTGTTATTTAAAGCACTTTTATGCGCGCACACATCAATACCATAAGCTAGGCCACTTAAAATTAAAATATTAAGGCTGCTTAATTCTTTAATAAAATCTTCGGTTAATTGTTTTCCATAATCGCTAGGCTTACGACTACCCACCACGCTTACAATTTTTTGCGTATTTAAATTGGCATTGCCTTTATAATATAATAATATTGGGCTATCGCTACAATATTTTAAGCGGTTGGGGTAATTTGTGTCGGTAAAAAACAAAGGTGTTATTTTATATTTTTCAATAAATTTTAATTCCTCTTCGGCACGTTTTAATATATCTTTACTCGCAAATATGCTTTTAGCCGTGTATTGGCCTATGCCAGGTATTTTTAATAAATCGTTTTTTTTATGTTTAAATACTTGGCTAGCGCTACCGCAATAGGCCAACAAGCTTTTAGCGTTTACATCTCCCACACCATCTATTAAAGTTAGTGCTATTTGGTAAAGGGGCTCGTCTAAAATCATTGATAAAAATTTTATTTTATTTAGTAAGATTACTATATTGTAACCTTAAACTGTAAGTTAATATGTACAAATTTACACTCAAAATACTATTAGGTGTTGCTTTGTTTTGTAGCAACATAGCAAAATCGCAAACAAGCCAAGGTACCCTTAGCGGTTTTGTAAGTGATAGTAAGGGAGTGGATACCCTTATAGGCGCTATTGTTAGCATTAACCAAACAACAGGGGCTACTACCAATTTACAAGGCTTTTACCAATTAACTACGGCAGCAGGAAAATATACTTTAAAATGTACCATGCTGGGTTATAAAACATTTGAAACAACGCTTGATATAATTGAAAACACAAATACTACTTTTAATATTAAATTAACTGAAAGTAGTAATACGGCATTAGATGAAGTAGTAATTAGCGCAGGAAAATTTGAGCAAAAACTAAGTGAAGTGACTGTTAGTATGGAGGTAATAAAACCTGCACTTATTGACAATAAAAATACCACAAGTATAGATGCCATTATTAACCAAGTGCCTGGCGTAAGTGTAGCAGATGGGCAAGCAAGTATACGAGGTGGAAGTGGCTTTAGTTATGGCGCAGGTAGCCGAGTATTAATGTTGGTAGATGAAATGCCAATGATTAGTGCCGATGCAGGAGACATTAAATGGAATTATTTGCCTTTAGAAAATATTGAACAAGTAGAGGTTATAAAAGGTGCCGCTTCTGCTTTATTTGGTAGTAGTGCTTTAAACGGCGTTATTAATTTACGTACCGCTTACGCTAAAGATAAACCACAAACAAAAATTATTTCGTATTACGGTAGTTACGATGCCCCTCGCCACACTTATAAATGGTGGAAAGGTAGTTCGCAAACGCAAAGTGGTATTAATATTTCGCATGCGCAAAAGGTTGGTAATTTAGATATTGTAATTGGTGGCCATAAATTTAGAGACGATGGTTTTAGAATGCTTGAAACCGAAAACCGAGAGCGTTTTAATATTAATTTACGCTACAACTTTAAAAAAATACAAGGGCTTGCTGCGGGTATAAATACCAATATGATGAATACAAAAGGCGGCTTGTTTTTTTTATGGCAAAATTACGACTCGGCATACATACCACAAGGCTATAAAATACAACAATACAATAACGATAGATTTAATGTAGATCCTTTTATTACTTACTATAAAGGCAGTAATAAATTTAGTTTACGGAACCGTTATTTTAAAACCGTAAACCGTAACGATAAAAATCAAGGCAGTTATGCCGAATTATATTATAGCGAAGGACAATACCAAAAACGTTTTGCAAATGGTTTAAACATTACAACAGGTGCCGTGTATATGGAACAAGTAATTTTAGGCGACTCGCTTTATGGCAAACATAAGGGTAAAAATATTGCTGGTTATCTTCAAGCCGATAAAAAATTCTTTAAAAAATTAACAGTCTCGATAGGGTTAAGGGGTGAGTTTTATAGAATAGATACCGCTAAAACAAACGGCTATTTATTGCCAACTACTCATAAAGTAAAATTACCGTTTCAACCCGTAGCACGCATTGGCTTAAATTATCAAGCTTTAGAATTTACATTTATACGCGCTTCCTTTGGGCAAGGATACCGCTTTCCAACCGTTGCCGAAAAGTTTATAAGCACAGCGGTTAGTTCATTAAAAATATTTCCAAACCCAAATCTACAACCCGAGCGCGGTTATAGTGCAGAGATAGGCGTAAAGCAAGGATTTAAAATAGCCAACTTTAAAGGATTTTTAGATTTGGCAGGCTTTTATACTCGTTATCATAACATGATTGAGTTTGTATTTGATATTTATAAACCAGGCGGAAGGACAGGAACCTTTTATTTAGATGTGCCTTGGGCAGGCTTTAAATCACAAAACATAGGCGAAGCACAAATTACAGGTGCCGAATTATCTATTGGGGGTACAGGCAAAATTGGGCCTATTAACGTAACTATTTTTAGTGGCTATACGTATATGAATCCCATTAACCCTAACTACAATCCGTTAAAAGATACTTTAGGATTGCCAAACACTAATATTTTAAAATACCGAAGCAAACACTTGTTAAAAAACGATATTCAGTTAGATTATAAATTTATTTCAATAGGCTGGAGCACTCGTTTTCAAAGCAAAACCGAAAATATTGACAGGCGTTTTATACAAAGTATTTTGCATGAATACAATGAGGTGGGTTCTGGCTTTAGTTGGGACGATGTGCCTTCTACCTATATTTTACCTGGCCTAAAAGAAAACTACAACGAATTTGCAAAAGCAGTTTGGGTTCACGATGCTCGTATTTCTTGTAACTTAGGTAAAAATATAAAATTTTCATTTATTGTAAATAACGTTACAAATGTATCGTATCAGGCTCGCCCCGGCGATTTGCGTGCTCCCACTCAGTATGTTGGTCAGTTAGCCATTAAGCTTTAAAATTGTGTTTATTATTAGTTTAATATTTTTTTTACAAAAACCAATACCTACAAAAACAAAATGAAGAAACTAATTTTTATATTTACCTTAATACTGTTTAAAAATTGTATGATAGCCCAACCTCCAATAACAGTAATGTTTTATAATGTTGAAAATTTTTTTGATACCGTTGACGATCCAAAAACACAAGATGAAGAATACTTACCTACCTCTGAGTTGCAATGGGATGATAAAAAATACAACAGTAAAATACAACACATTGCCCAGGTGGTTGATTCGAGTGTGGCAGGCATTGGCCTGCCCGATGTGGTTGGTTTTTGCGAAATAGAAAACAAAAAAGTATTAACCGATTTAATAAATAACAGCCAATTAAAAATAAAAAAGTATGCTGTACTAACAAGCACCGGGCTTGATGATAGAGGAATAAATGTAGGTTTAATTTATAACCCTTTAGTTTTTGATTTTGTAGAAAGTAAAGAATTAAATGTAACCAACACCGATATTGCAAATTATAAAACTCGCAATGTTTTGTTTGTAACCTTAAAGTGTAAAAGCACTAACGAATTAATTTATTTTTTTGTAAACCATTGGCCTAGCCGCCGCGATGGTGAGAAAGAAACGGAACCTCGTAGAATTTATGCCGCAAAAATAGTACGCCAAAAAATAGACGATTTACAAAAGCTAAACGCAAATGTTAAAGCAATTGTAATGGGCGATTTAAACGACTACCCCACAAATGCATCTGTTTTAACTACATTAAAAGCCAACGCCAATCCTAAAAAAGCAAGCAACGAATTATTAAATCCGTTTTTTAATATGGAAAAAAATAAAGACGGCACGCATTATGATAAGGGGGAGTGGCATGTATTTGATCATATCATTATGTCGCAAGCGTTTATGCAAGCTAAAGGATTGCAGTTTAAACCAAACACGGCTTTTGTGTTAAAAAAAGATTTTGTATTATTTAAAAATTTTAAAACTGGCGAAGTAAAGCCTAATCGTACGTATGGTTATGGCAACAAATATTATAATGGCTATAGCGATCATTTAGCAGTGTATATACAACTTAGTTTTTAAACGGTTGATTACCCCATTACTTTAAAAATCTCGTATATTAAGTTATGAAGAAGGTTTTAGTTTTAGTTTATTGCTGTTTTAGTTTTTGTATGTTTTCACAACTCATAAGCGCTGCCGATTCTAGCACCCAGCTCGAAAATTACATTCGCTTTAATTACGAAAACGATTTTTTTACAGCCACAGATAGGTATTATACACAAGGCTTACAACTAACGGTTATTCATCCATTTATTAAATATTCGCCAGTATCTAAAACGTTAATTCGTTTAAAGCAGGCTACATCTAATTATTATGGCGCTACTTTAGAGCAAAATTGTTTTACACCAGTAAGTATTAGGCACGAGGAAATTTTTTATAACGAGCGCCCTTTTACGGGTACATTTTCGTTAGCGCACCAATTAACATCGCTAAACTTTAATAAACAAATAGCATTAAAAACTCAATTAGAAATTGGAGGCATTGGCAAGTGCGCAAGGTGCGAAGATGAGCAAAAAGCAATTCATAGAGCCTTATTAAATATACAACCTCAAGGTTGGGAGTATCAACTATCCAACGATGTTATTTTAAATTATAAAATAGGCTTAGAAAAAGGAATTATTAATACCAATTATTTTCAAACCATAGCGCAAACTACAGTAAGGTTTGGCTCTTTATATAACGATGTTTCAGCAGGCTTAAATGTAAGAGTAGGGTTATTTACCAATTATTTTAAAAACTTAGGTTTAGAAAAAAATTATTTAAAAACCACCGCATCTAAATATAAAATATATGTTGTTGTAAAATCTAATGCTAAAGCTGTTGCTTATAATGCAACATTACAAGGGGGTGCATTTAATAATAGTAATGTTTATACTCTTAACGCTAATCAAATTAGTCGCTTGGCTTACGATGCAAGTGCTTATATAGTATTAGCCTATAAGCATTTTAGTTTAGAGTATGGTTATGCATATATTACAAAAGAGTTTGAAAATGGTGTAGACCATGGCTGGGGAAAATGCACAATTATTAGTAATTTTTAATATATGATTGAATTAAAACAAAAAATTGTAAATGAATGTAATATTTTGCTCCAACAAAAAATAGCAGATTTAAAAAGTGCTTTAGCCTCAGTAAACGAAGCCGCAAATAACGAAACCAAAAGTACAGCTGGTGATAAGCATGAAACCGCAAAGGCAATGATGCAGCTAGAACAAGAAAAACTAAGTGCGCAACTTGCTATTTTAAACACACAGGTAAACGAGCTACAAAAAATAAACTGCACTAAAATATATACACAAATAACAAATGGTAGTTTGGTTACTACTAATAACGGAATACTATTTATTGGAATAGGTTTAGGAAAAATTAAGATTAGTAATGAGGTTGAGGTGTTTGCTATATCTTATCTATCGCCATTAGCACAAGTGCTTATAAATAAAAAAGTAAATCAAAGTGTAAGTATGGGAGCAATTCATTATACCATTAACGCTATTTTTTAAAAACAAAAAAAGCCCCATTTTAGTTCAATAAAACGGGGCTTTTTGTTTAGCGTTTTTGTTTTTAATCTTTCTTAATAATCTTACTTTCAAAAGTAAAATTATTTGCTTTTAGTTTATAAAAATAAATGCCACTGCTGGTTTTATTTCCTTTTAAATCTTTACCATCCCATTCCCAATCATGTGTGCCATCGCTTTGTTTCCCTATAGTATAAGAGCAAATTTTACGTCCTATTACATCTGTAATATCAATACTAACATCACTTGTTTGGTTTAATAAATAACGTATCGATACGGTATTGTTAAACGGATTTGGAAAAGCAATAGCGTTTGTAATGGCCGAGTTACTATTAGAATTACTTTCTTTTACGCCCAACAATAAAGGGTCGCTATTTATAATGGCTTCAATATCTACTAACTCATCGCCAGGTTGGTAATACATATACATCATTCCATCAAACAACATTTCATCGTGCGTGCCTGTATTTGAATATACAGTTATTGGCGGGTTATTAGGATTATTAGGATTACTAGTAGTATTATCATACATGTGTTTTGAGTATAAACGGTATCCCGTAGGTATTTTAACCAGTTTTTTAAAAGTATAATACTCTTGCCATTCAAAATCCCATTTATTAACCTTAACTAAAGGTATTGTATCAATACCTGGGTTTACAGCATAGTATATAATACTTGTGCATAATAAATGCGAGTGTGGCATTACCGCAAAAGCAGATAATGAAGTGGATAGCGTACCAGATGTTGGATAATAAGCAGAATAGCCTACCACCGCATTAGGAGGTATTGCCATTGACCAATTTTGTAAAGGCGTGGTTGAATAAAGCTGTCTAACTCCCGTTGCACCAATGGGGTAAAAAAACAATCTAATTTTTGTACTATCAACTTGCCCAGCACTTCCAGCAGGGTAATGCATCTGAATTCTTATTTTTGAACCAGCTTTTAATAACATACCAGCCTTAACCGGTGCTTGGCTAGGAAATACTGTAGCTCTGCTTCCTGGCGCATACGTGCCAATACCACTTCCTATTAAATTATAACAGCCACCTGATAAATCGCTTACAGCGTTTGAAGTTGTGTCGGATGTAATGACAGCATGATGCACAATTTGCTTATTACCCGGAACTACTTCATAAGCTCTAAGCATTCTATCTTGTGTTAAATTAGTTGGAATCGAGAAACAGTAATATTTATCGGTAGTGCTAGATGTGCTTGTAAACGTTCCGATACCTACTATTAAATCAGGTGTGCCTATTAATTGGTATTGATTTGGATACGTTGGTGCCGTTGGAGCTTGGGTAGTATCGCCTTTTAGCGCCCCACCGCTTATCCAGTTTAATATTTGCATTTTTTCGGCACTTGTAATTAAACGCTCGTGTTGAAAGCGTTTGTAAGTGGTATCAGCACTCCATGGTGGCATTTTATTGGTATTTAAATCGTATTGAATGCTGGGCGCCATCCAAGCAGTTTGGCTGTAATTCATATACGGATATATATTTGCGCCCGTGTGGTGGCAACTTGTGCAACGCGCATAAAAAATACCAGCTACATCTTTATAGGTCACTTGAGATTTTAAATGACTAAAGGTTAAAAATGCTAAAACAGTAAAAAATAAATTTTTTTTCATAAAACAAATGTTAATATTTAATATAAATGTACATAAATTATTAAACAAAGCCACTAAACTAATATTATATTTAAATTAATATGAAATGGCCGTGTTTGCCTAAAGAATAAACAAAAAGAAACTGGCTAAACCACACCGCATTAAGCGGTACGAGTTATAACAAAAAAACAAGATGTACTTATGAAAACTGCCACTTTAAGCGAATTAAAAAAAGAATTAAACGAGCTGCCCCAAAAACAATTGCTTGAGTTATGCCTTACCCTTGCCAAATATAAAAAGGATAATAAAGAGTTTTTAGATTATTTACTATTTGAAGCCCACGATAAAAATAATTTTATAAGCAATGTAAAAACACAAATTGATGAACATTTCAATGAGTTAAAAACCCAACAGAACTTGTATTTTGTAAAAAAAAGTTTGCGCAAATTGTTGCGAATTATTACAAAGTATTGCAAATATATAGCCGATAAAGCTTTGGCGGCAGAGCTACACATTTACTTTTGCAAAAAATTTAAAGCCTCAGGCATACCCTACCAAAAAAGCCAATTACTTATTAATATGCACAATCAACAATTAAAAAAAATAAATACACTTATAACAACCCTACATCCCGATTTACAAAACGATTATTTAAGAGACCTAGAAGATCTCTTTGTAAAAAGCAACTCTATTAAATAAATAAAAGGGAATTATTTTTTTATGGAATAGTTAAAAATGTTGCATCTAAATTTTAAACGTTCAATCATTTAAAATTTAGATATATGAAATCCTTCACAACAAAAACCGCAAAAACCCTTTCAATAGGCTTATTAACCTTATCGTTAGCCGCTTGGGTTACACCAAAAAGTGTTTATAAATTAGTTTTAGAAAACGATGTTATTAAAAACATTCAAAAAAAAATAAACACGTACAACGAAACCTTAACCGAAGAACGCGTTTATTTACATTTTGATAAACCATTTTACGAACCAGGCGAAGCCATTTGGTTTAGTGCCTATTTACGGGATGGGCAGAGCTTAAAACCATCTCAAAAAAGTGATATTATTCATGTTGAATTATTAAACCCAAAAGGCGGCGTAGAAAAATCGTTAAATATAATTGCTAAAAATGGCAAAGCCGCGGGCGATTTTCAATTAGATAACGAAGCCTTGGGCGGGCTATATAAAGTACGCGCTTACACCAATTGGATGAAAAATGAAGGTGAGGATAATGCCTTTGTAAAAGAGGTACAAGTGCAAGATGTTATATTACCAAATTTAAAAATGAAATTAAATTTCGAGAAAAAAGCATTTGGCGCTGGCGATGAAGTAATTGCAAAATTAGAGTTAAACACCAACGAAAATAAACCCCTAAGCGATTATAAAATTAAATTCGTTGCCAATTTAAACGGACAAAAAATTATTGAAAAAGCTGATATTACAGATGAAGAAGGAATTAAATACATTAAATTTAATTTACCAAAAGAGTTAAAAACCAGCGATGGTTTATTAAATGTATTAATTGATTATAACGGAAGTACCGAAAGTATTTCACGCTCTATTCCAATAATTTTAAATAAAGTAAAGTTTGCTGCTTTTCCCGAAGGTGGTGATATGCTGTGTGGTTTCAACAATAATATTGCTTTCCGCGCTTTAAACGAATTTGATAAACCTGCAGATATTGAAGGGATTGTTCTGGATGATAAAGGAAATACAATTACAACATTCAGTAGTTTTCATCAAGGGATGGGCACTTTTAAATTAAACCCTTTTGCAAAACAAAAATATACTGTAAAAATTACTAAGCCCGAAGGCATTACCGAAACATTTAACTTACCAGAAGCCTTACAACGAGGGTATGCTTTAAATATTGATAACTCAAGCGAAGAACAGGTATTAGCGAATATAAATTCTACCGAAAACGAAGAGTTATCGTTAGTAGCACAAGTGCGCGGTAAAGTGTATTATACTACTTCAGTAAATGTAAAAAAAGGAAATACTAAAATTTTATTCCCAACTAATAATTTTCCAATAGGTGTTTCACAAATTACTTTGTTTGACAGTAAAGGAATTGCGCGAGCCGAACGTTTGGCTTTTGTAAATAAAAACAAACAATTAAATATAACGGTTGAAACAGATAAAGAAAAATATTTACCGCGCGAAAAAGTAAAAATGACAGTGAGTGTAAAAGATGAACGCGGCTTACCAATGCCCGCAAACTTAAGTATGGCAGTAGCTAACGATCAATTATTGTCATTTGCTGATGACAAACAAGGCAATATACTAGCACAATTTTTGTTACAACAAGATATTAAAGACAAAGTAGAAGAGCCTAATTTTTATTTCGATGAAAAAGAAATCAAATCAACACAAGCTTTAGATAATTTATTATTAACAAGTGGCTGGAGACGTTTTACTTGGGAAAAAGTATTAGAAGGCGAGACTCCAATAATTAATTTTACCGCCGAAAAAACGGTTGTGAGTGGTAAAATTGTAGATGCTTATACCGGAAAGCCAATAAACTCTTCGCAAATAAAAATCACTAACGGCTTACAGTTTAACACTGATTGGGATGGACAATTTTATTTAAAAGGGTTAGATTTGGCAAACCCGCAAACCGTTACATTTAAAGCACAAGGTTATTCTGATCAAGCGCAATATATTCAATCGTATAATCAAGATATGATTGTGTATTTATATCCTACAAATTATAACTATTATAATTATCCAAAAACAACAAGTAATTCTAGAAGTAAAAAGGGTAATTTTGCCCCACAACAATTACCATCAGTAGCTATGGGTGAGGCTGTGAACGAAGATTTTGAAGCACCAGAAAGGAATAACATCTTTAAGGGACCGCTTAATGCACCAAATAAAGTAAAGCGCGAAGAAAAACAAAAAGCACATAAAGATGAAATTGTTTTAAAAGATAAAGAAGGAGACTTAGACCAATTAAGAGTTGTTTCACAAGATTCAAAAAAAGCAGACGATAAAATGGAGGTGGTCGATAGAAGAGCCAATGCATTTGGTGGATTAGCAGGTGATAAAGCGATGCAAAATCAAGCAAGTGTTATTAAATATTACAGAGCGCGCCAATATCCTGCCCCACTTTACAAAGAAGAAGAAACTACCGAAACACGTACCGATTTTCGTAACACCATTTATTGGAACCCGAATATTGAAATTGGCTACTCAGGTAAAAAAACAATTGAGTTTTTTACATCTGATGATATTACTTCGTTTAGAACAACGGTTGAAGGAATGAGTAACGATGGTAGTTTGGGTAGAGTTGAAAAAACATTTTTCTCTCAATTACCGTTTGCTATGAGTACTAAAATTCCTGTTGAGGTTGCTACTGAAGATATTGTGTCTATTCCGTTAACTATTAAAAACAATACCAACAAACCAATTGGTGGCTTATTAAATATTACTGCGCCCGATGCACTGCAAGCTATAGTGGCTACACCAAGCATTCAAACAATTATGCCAGGCGAAGCAAAAACAATTTATTTAGATTATAAAGTATTAGATAAAATGGGCTATGGCAATATGACAATTACCTACAAAGCTTGTGGCTTAGGCGATGCATTTACACAAAAAATTAAAATCGCCCCAAAAGGTTTCCCTGTGGCTACTTCATTCTCAGGGCAAGAAGTTGAAAATCAATTTTCGTTTACAATGAATAAAGTAATCAATGGCTCTGCAAAAGCAATATTTACAGCCTATCCAAACGTTGTTAGCGATTTAATGAAAGGCGTTGAAGGTATTTTACGTGAACCGGGCGGATGTTTTGAACAAACGTCTATGAGTGCTTATCCAAATGCTATGGTGTTAGATTATTTAAAATCAACCGATAGTAAAGATGATAAAACGTTGGCTTACGCAGGTGGCTTGTTAGACAGGGGTTACAAACGTTTAACTACTTTTGAAACAAAAGATAAAGGTTACGAATGGTTTGGCGCAAGTCCCGCCCACCAAGGCTTAACAGCTTTAGGTATTATGGAATTTGTAGATATGAAAAAAGCTGGTGGCGATGTAGATCAAAAAATGATTGATAGAACTGCCGATTGGATTTTATCGCAAAAAGATGAAAAAGGAGGCTTTAAACGCAACACACAAGCGTACCATGATTTTGGCAGAATTAGCGATGATGTTATGAATGCTTACATTGTGTATGCAATGAGCGAAGCAGGATTTGCGCCTGATGCATCCGGATTAAAAACACAATACGCTGCATCTGTTAAAAAAGCTTTAGAAACAAAAGATGCCTATATATTAGCAATGATGGCAAACGCAGCTTACAAATCAAACGATACAAAAACTGCTGAACAAATTATGAATGTTTTAATTCCGTTACAGGCTAAAGATGGTAGTTGGACGGGCTCTACGCATTCTATTACCTACTCCCAAGGGCAATCGTTAACTATTGAAACTACTGCTATTACAATGATGGCTATTTTAAAAGCTAATGGTAAAAATGCAAACGAATTAAGTAATGCCGTTAAGTTTTTAGTTAATTCGCGCAGTGGTTATGGTGTATTTAGTAGCACTCAAGGTACTATTTTAGCATTAAAAGCCTTAACCGAATTTGCAAAAGCCAGTAAAAAAACTACAGAAGATGGCACCATACAAATTTATGTAGATGGTAAAAAAGTAGCTGAAAAAGAGTACAAAGCTGGTGATAAAGGCGCTATAACGGTTGACGGCTTGGAGCAATATTTAACCAAAGAAGGCAAACACGATATTAAAGTAAAATATATTGGTGTTAAAACTCCTCTGCCTTATTCGGTTGCTGTAAATTGGAATACAACATTGCCAAACAGCCAAGCAGAATGTGCTGTTGATTTAAAAACAAAATTAGCGCAAACAACTGCTAATGTTGGCGAAACCGTTCGTTTAAGTGCAACGGTAACCAACAAAAAAAGTACCGATATACCAAGCACTATGGTTATTGTTGGAATTCCTGCGGGCTTTAGCGTACAACCTTGGCAATTAAAAGAATTGCAAGAAAAACAAGTATTCGATTATTACGAAATAAAAGGTAACAATATCGCCATTTATTACCGTGGTATGGGTGCCAATTCGGTTAAACAAATTAACCTAGATTTAAAAGCAGAGATGCCCGGCGAGTACGATGCACCAGCTTCGGTAGCTTACTTGTATTATACTAATGAATTTAAAACCTGGAGCGGTACAGATAAAATTACAATTAAAAAAGCGAGTTAATTTAACTCGTTGTCGAATTTTTTAAAGAAAACAAAATGAAAAAAGTTACCTTTATATTTATCTTCTTACTTTTTTTTAAAGTCGTAAGCGCTATAACTTTTTTTGAAGATTCGACAAAAGTAAAATATAAACTAAACGATCCACGCAACCCCAATTGCCCTTGCCACAAATATCAAAAATTAGCGGATGAAGAATTTAGAAAATTAAATAAAAATAACAACCCTGTCATCCTAAGTGGAACCGAAGGAGGGCTTTTAGTCTCAGCAAACCCTTCTAATAATAGCAATGTTAAAACCAAGCATTTTAAAAACATAACTAAGCTACATCGCAGGAATAAAACGTATAAAATTTTTAATTTTAATATAGGGCATCGCGGTAAAAAAAAGTATTTCCTTCGAAATAACAAAAATGTGAGTAGTTGTTTTCATTGGAAGTAATTTTATTTTTAATTAACAACTAATTTTCAAAAATACTTTAAATACCTTTGTATAATGAAAGTAGATAAATACATTGGACAAAGTGGTTACACATCGCGACGAAAAGCGGTTGATTTAATAGACGAAAAGCGTGTAAAAGTAAATAACAAAATTGCAACACATAGCACTAAAATTGCAGAAGGAGATAAAGTATTTATAGATGATGTTGAATTAATAGCTAAAGAATTTGTGCCTATTTATATAGCCTATAATAAGCCTAAAGGCATAATTTGTACTACCGAAAAAATTAAAAATAATATTGTAGATGCCATTAATCATCCCGAAAAAATTTATCCAGTAGGCAGATTGGATAAAGATTCGGAAGGCTTAATTTTATTAACGAATAATGGTGAAGCAATTGATAAAATTGCTAACTCTATGTTTGGGCACGAAAAAGAATATATAGTTACTTTAAATTTGCCCGTGCGCACAAAGTTTTTAGAAGAAATTTCGTCAGGAATTGAGATTTTGGGCGAAGAAACAAAA
Source organism: Bacteroidota bacterium (assembly GCA_025363015.1). GTDB lineage: Bacteria > Bacteroidota > Bacteroidia > B-17B0 > Aurantibacillaceae > Aurantibacillus. Next base: position 100,378 of record JANYEQ010000006.1, on the reverse strand, counting down.
CCCTGTACCGTTAATATAGTAGAAGGCACTAAACGGCTTTTTAAAATTATTTTAACACAAGGTTTAAATAGGCAAATCCGTCGTATGTGTAATGCTTATGATTATCAAGTAATAAAATTACAACGAGTGCGTATAATGCACATTCATTTAGATAAATTAAAACCAGGCGAGTGGCGTTATTTAACTCAAAACGAATTGGCAATGTTGTTAGATGCTATAAAATAATTTACAAATGTAATATTAACAAATATTATATTTATTAGCACAATAAGCCTTACCTGGCAACGTCAGTATTTTAAAATTTTGTATATTTGTTATATTTTGTTATATTAAATGGAAATTGTAAAAGGGTCAGGTTTTATACCAGGAGATTTATTAGCTAAAATTAATTCGCCCGCCGATTTAAAACTTTTAAAAGAGGGGCAGTTACAACAACTGAGTAACGAATTACGTCAGTACATTATTGATTTAGTATCAGTAAAAGGCGGCCATTTTGGCGCATCGTTAGGCGTTGTAGAGCTTACGGTTGCATTACATTATATTTTTAATACTCCTTACGATCAATTAGTTTGGGATGTTGGTCACCAAGCATACGGCCATAAAATTTTAACAGGGCGCAGAGATGTGTTCCATACTAACCGTATTTATAAAGGTATTAGTGGTTTTCCTAAACGTAGCGAAAGTGAATATGATACCTTTGGCGTTGGTCACTCCAGTACCAGTATTGGCGCTGCGCTGGGTATGGCTGTTGCTAGCAAATTTAATAAGCTAAACAACAAACAACACATAGCTGTTATTGGTGATGGCTCTATGACCGCAGGAATGGCTTTTGAAGCACTAAATCACGCAGGTGTTGAAAACGCTAATTTATTGGTGGTTTTAAACGACAACTGTATGAGTATAGACCCTAACGTTGGAGCTTTACGCGATTATTTAACAGATATTACTACTTCTCATACCTACAACAAAACAAAAGATAAAGTTTGGGAACTGCTTGGCAAAATAAGTAAGTTTGGTCCCAATGCCCAAGAAATAGCGAGTAAACTAGAAAATGCCGTTAAAACAAGCCTTTTAAAACAAAGTAATTTATTTGAAAGTTTAAAATTTAGATATTTTGGCCCCATTGATGGGCACGATGTAGTGCGCCTAACAAAAGTATTGGCCGATTTAAAAGATATACCTGGCCCAAAAATATTACATATTTTAACTAAAAAAGGCAAGGGTTATAAATTTAGCGAAGAAGGAAATGAAACCGTATGGCACGCTCCTGGTTTATTTAATAAAGTTACCGGAGAGATTATAAAAGTAATTCCAAAAACGCCACAACCCCCTAAATATCAAGATGTATTTGGACATACAATAGTGGAGTTGGCAGAAAAAAATTTAAAAATAATGGGTATTACACCCGCTATGCCAAGTGGCTGTTCGTTAAACATTATGATGAAAGCTATGCCAGATAGAGCTTTTGACGTAGGTATTGCCGAACAACATGCGGTTACATTTAGTGCAGGGCTTGCCACACAAGGCTTAGTGCCTTATTGTAATATTTACTCATCGTTTATGCAACGGGCTTACGATCAGGTATTGCACGATGTGGCCTTACAAAACCTAAAAGTTATTTTTTGTTTAGATAGAGGTGGTTTAGCAGGAGCAGACGGACCAACACATCATGGAGCCTTTGATTTTGCTTATTTTAGGTGTGTGCCAAATATGATTGTGAGTGCACCCATGAATGAGGAGGAGTTGCGCAACCTAATGTACACGGCTCAGTTAGATGAAATTAAAAGTCCATTTAGTATTCGTTACCCGCGAGGCAATGGCGTAATGGTAGATTGGAAAACACCGTTTAAAAAAGTAGAAATTGGCAAAGGCAGAAAAATAAAAGACGGAAAAGATGTTGCAATTTTATCAATTGGGCATCCTGGAAACTTTGTTACACAAGCCATTGAAGAATTAAACCTACAAGGTATTAGCCCTGCGCATTATGATATGCGTTTTGTAAAACCTATTGATGAACAATTACTACACGAAGTCTTTTCAACTTACAAAAAAATAATTACTATTGAAGATGGTTGTATTATGGGTGGTATGGGTAGCGCTGTATTAGAATTTATGGCGGATAATGGTTACCAAGCTCAATTAGTACGCTTAGGTATTCCTGACAAGTGGATTGAACATGGCGAACAAACAGAACTATACGAAGAGTGCGGCTTTTCACCTAAACAAATTGCGCAAGCGGTAATTGGTAGTTTAAAGGATAAAAAAACAAGTACTGATATAAAACAAATAAAAGGCTAGCGCCTTGGTATGATGTGGATACAGTTTCTTTCCCTAAACACAAAAAATTAAGTAGATACGTTTAAATCGTACATTTTTTTAAATCTACTTTCTTTATTTAGTAATTCGTTAATAGTTCCCTCTTCTATAATTTCTCCTTTATCAAATACAAAAATATAATCAACATGTTTTATGGTAGATAGGCGATGTGCTATTACAATAGAGGTTCTACCTTCTGAAATTTTTTGAGTAGCCCGTTGTATTAACAATTCGGTTTGTGTATCAATAGTAGCCGTGGCTTCATCTAAAATAAAAATACTAGGTTGGTAAACAAACGCCCTAATAAAAGCAATGAGTTGGCGTTGCCCTGCCGAAAGGCTTTGCCCACGCTCGGCCACTTGGTAATCAAAGCCGTTTGGCAAACTTATTACATACTCATATAAACCAATTTGTTTAGTGGCTTCAATTACAGTGTTAAGTGTTATATCAGGGTTATTAAGGGTTATGTTGTTTAATATACTGTCGTTAAATAAATGCACATCTTGTAACACAACACCCGTATTTTTTCGTAATAATTTTAAATCGAAATCATTTATCCTTATACCATCAATTAAAATATCACCTTTATTATATTCATAAAACCTACTTAATAAATTTATAGTACTTGATTTACCTGCGCCTGTAGCGCCAATTAGGGCGACTGTTTTACCAGCTTGTATGGTAAACGACACATTTTTTAAGACATAGTTATCGTCTTTATAAGCAAACCAAACGTTTTTAAATTCTATACTATTTTTTACGGCTACAAAAGGCCTAATACCAGTTTGGCTAATTATATCGTTAGTATCCAAAACCTTAAATACCCGTTCAGCACTCACAAAGCCCATTTGCAGGGTGTTTAATCTGTCAGCTAACATTCTAATGGGTCTAAATACCATATTTATCATCATTACAAAAAAAGTAATGTCGCCCAAACTAATGTGTAAAGCGTTTGCATTAAGTCCTGCAAACCATATTAATAGAGCAATTGAACAACCAGCTAAAATATCTACAATTGGAAAAAAAACAGAATAATAAAATATAGAACGAATATTTGCCTCACGGTGTTCTTTATTTATTTCTTTAAATTTATCTAACTCTTGCGCTTCTCTGTTAAACAATTGCACTAAACGCATACCTGTAATATGTTCTTGTGTAAAGGTATTTAGGTTTGATACAGCATTTCTAACTTCGGTAAATGTTTTTTTTACACCACGTTTAAAAATAGTAGTAGCTATTAACAATAAAGGTATGGTACTAAAAGATAGTAGTGCCAACATCCAATTATTAAACAACATTACTGTTATAAAAACAAGTAGCATTACAATATCGCCTGCAATAACAATAAAGCCTTGTGCAAATACATCGCTTAAACTTTCAATATCTGAAATGGCTCTGGTAACAAGCATACCAATGGGCGTGTTATCAAAATAAGTATTTTTTAGCCCAATAATGTGCGTATATACCTGGCTTCGTAAATCCTTTACAATATTTTGTCCTAGCAAATTGGTGATGCGTAAATTAATTATTTGTAATAAACTTTCTATAATTAAAAAGGCAAATATTAAAGCACACATATAGTTTAATCCGTTAGCATTTTGTTGCTTAGTTACAAATTCATTTAAAGTATAACTTATTAATATAGGGCGAACAATTGCTACAGCAGAAAGCAACAGCGTAATGGACACTGCAGCGTAAAACAATAGTTTATAAGGCTTTGTATAACTTAATATACGGCGTATTAAATTAATATTTAATGCTTTGTTTTTTTTGTCTTTAGTCATTAAATATATATTGTGGATAGTTTATTTCGGTTAAAAAAAGTGCGGTGGCTGGTGCATTATTTCCAACATGTTGGCGATTTTTTGCCTCAATAATTTGTTTAAATTCAGCTATAGTCAATTTGTATTTACCTACCAATATCAGCGTACCAACAATTGCACGCACCATGCCTCTTAAAAATCTATCTGCTGTAATTGTAAATCGCCATTGGTTGGTTTCTAATTCTTCCCAAACGGCGTTTGTAATTTTACAATTATTGGTTTTTGTTTGTGCATGGAGTTTACTGAAGCTAGTAAAATCAGTATAATTATATAATTCGATAGCCGCAGTATTCATCTGCTTAAAATCTAAATCACCAAAAAAGTAGTAACTATATTTTTGTAAAAACGGGTTTTTTTGCTGGTTAATAAAATAATGATAGGTTCTGTTTTGAGCATCAAATCTAGCGTGAGCGGTGTTGGTTACTGCTTGCAAATTCTCAACACTAATACAATCAGGCAAAATGGTATTAAATTTATGAAGCCAAAATGGTTTATTGCTAATTAAATTTTCTAAATCGTAATCAAAATGAGCAACATAATTTTTTGCGCTAACGCCCGTGTCTGTTCGTCCGCAACCTACTAATTCTATTTTTTGTTTTAAAACTAATTCTAATTTCTCTTGTAAAACCTGTTGTACAGTATTTGTGGTATTATTTTGTGCTTGCCAACCGTTATAGTCTTTTCCATTATAGGAGAGGGTTAAAAAGTACCGAGCCATTTTGTAAAATTACGTTTTTTACAAATATATATTCAATAAAATAATAGTAATTTCGTAACTATTATATGTCGAAAATCAAAAAAAATTTTATTTTATCAAACTTAGAAGTAGTTGATATAAGCACAGAAGGTAAAGCTATTGCAAAGCATGAAGGTTTAGTGGTATTTATTGATAACGCGGTGCCAGGCGATGTGGTTGATGTGATGGTACACCGTAAAAAAAACAGTTTTGCCGAAGGAAAGGTACATCAATTGATTAGCCCATCGCCTTTTAGAAACAAACCAACCTGCGAAAATTTTGGTACTTGTGGGGGGTGTAAATGGCAAAATTTTAACTATCAAAAGCAGTTAGAGTTTAAACAAAAATATGTGTACGATGCCTTTACGCGCATTGGTAAATTAGAGTTTCCGGACATCCTGCCCATACTTGGAAATGCTACTGAATACTATTATCGTAATAAATTAGAATTTTCGTTTTCAAATAAAAAATGGCTAACTACCGAGCAAATTTTTAACGAAGAAGTAATTGATAATAAAAACGCATTGGGCTTTCATATACCAGGCCTGTTTGATAAAATTTTAGATATTGAAAATTGCTACCTACAAGCCGAGCCCAGCAATAGCATACGAAATGCCATTAAAAAATATGCACTTGAAAATAATTTAACTTTTTTTGATATTAGAAACAAAGCTAATTTTTTACGAACTGTAACAATCAGAACAACCTCTACCAAACAAGTAATGGTTGTAGTTTCAGTATTTGAATATTTAGAAAAAGAATTATTTGGCTTATTAGAATTTTTAAAAACCAATTTCTCTAACATTACTTCGCTTCAATACGTTCATAACCCAAAGGGTAATGATACTATACAGGATTTAGACATAAAAACATATTATGGCAACAATTGTATTGTGGAGCAAATGGAAGATTTACAATTTAAAATTTCAGCAAAATCATTTTATCAAACCAATTCAGAACAGGCGTATAATTTATATAAAATTACGCGCGATTTTGCAGGACTAACAGGCAATGAAACCGTTTATGATTTATATACAGGCACAGGTACTATTGCAAATTTTATTGCTAAAAAAGCTAAAAAAGTAGTGGGGATTGAGTACGTAGAAGCTGCTATTGAAGACGCCAAACAAAACTCAGTAACTAATACTATATACAACACTTCTTTTTTTGCAGGGGATATGAAAAACGTACTAACCAACGAGTTTATTTTACAAAATGGCACACCCGATGTAATTATTACCGACCCACCTCGTGCAGGCATGGCGCCTGAAGTGATTTCAGTAATTTTAAATGCTGCACCAAAAAAAATAGTGTATGTAAGTTGTAACCCAAGCACCCAAGCACGCGATTTAGATTTAATGAAACAACAGTATAAAATAATTAAAACTCAACCCGTAGATATGTTTCCTCAAACAGCACACGTAGAAAATGTGGTTTTACTAGAACGAATTAATTAATAATTATGAATGTTTTATTAAAAAAATTAAATTTTAAAAATCAAGCCCAATTACTACTTGTAAATATGCCGCTAGATTTAGAAAATTTAGTAACCGAATTTAGCAAGGATGTTAATATTATTAACGATTTTAAAACAGTAAACAACATCGAATTTGCTTTGATTTTTGTTACAACATTTAAAGAGGTTGAAACTTATACTAAACTAGTACATAAAAATCTAACAAATACAGCCTTGCTTTGGTTCTGTTTCCCAAAACAAAGTAGTAAAAAGTATAAAAGCGAAGTAAATCGCGATAACGCTTGGCAAGTACTTGGCAATTTAAATTACGAGCCTGTTAGAGCGGTAGCTATTGACAGCGATTGGACGGCGCTTCGTTTTAAGAAAGTAGACAAAATAAAAACCTTAAAACGAAATTTTGCAATTAGCGAAAAGGGTAAAGAACGCATTAAAAAATAATAGTGAAAAATTTTATAGTTTATAAATCTAGTGCTGGTAGTGGTAAAACGTTTACACTTGTAAAAGAGTATTTACGTTTAGCCTTAGGCGACGAAAAAAAACTAACCTCTAATTATAAACGCATTTTAGCCGTAACCTTTACCAACAAGGCGGCTACAGAAATGAAAGAGCGTATTGTTTCGGCTTTACATCAAATATATAGCGCCAGTGAGTTTCCATACGTTGGAAGTTTATTATGCAACGAATTACAAATTACTGAAAGTGAATTAAAAAAACGAGCGGAGTTAGTTTTAAATCATATTTTACATCATTACTCCGATTTTTCTGTAGGAACGATTGACAGTTTTACATACAAATTAGTAAAAACATTTGCATTTGATTTAAAGCTACCCATAAATTTTAATGTAGAATTAGATGTAAAAAGTTTTTACGAAACCGTAATTACTACTTTAATTAATAAAATTGGCGAAGACGAATATGTAAGTAAACTATTGAGAGAATATGTACTTGCTAAAGCAGAAGACAATGTTGGTTGGGACCCAGAGCAACATATTAAAGAATTTGCAAACTTGCTACAAAAAGAAAACTCGGATGTTTATTTACAACAACTAAAACAATTTGATGTAATTCAATTAGAAGAAATACGAAAAGAATTATTAGAGTTTATTACTTACTATAAATCTAATTTAAAAATACTTGCTAAAAAAACTTTAGATGTGCTTGAAAAACACAATTTACATACTGAAGATTTTTACTATGGTAAAAGTGGACCAATAAATTTTTTTTATAAATGTTTTAGCAATGAAATTACCCTTGATGATACACAAGGTAGCAGAATACAAAATACAATTATAGATAATAAGTGGGCCAAAAAAGAAAGTCAAAACTATTCATTTATTGAAAGTATTTCGATACAACTTACACAAGACGCAAAAGAATTAATACATTTTGTTGAAACAAATTTTAATTCCTATAGTTTATGTACTATAATTTCTAAACAAATTTACCCTCTATTACTCCTTAAAAAAATTGAAGAAATAACGGAAGAGAAAAAGAACGAAGAACAAATTGTTTTTATTAGCGAGTTTAACAAAAATATTTTTGATCTAATTAATAACGAGCCCACACCCTTTATATATGAACGTTTAGGAGACAAATACCATCATTTTTTATTAGATGAGTTTCAAGATACCAGTACTTTACAGTTTCAAAATTTACTACCCTTGTTAGATAATTCGCTAGCAAATGGCTGGTTTAATTTAATTGTAGGCGATGGCAAGCAAAGCATTTACCGTTGGCGAAATGCAAATGTTAATCAGTTTAGTATTTTACCTAAACTAGAAAATAAAACAAATAGTTTAATTATAGAAGAACGAGGTGACGTATTAGCGAGAAATTTTAAGCAAAATATTTTAGATACTAATTACCGTAGTACTAAAACAATTATAGAGTTTAATAATAATTTGTTTGATGTGTTAAGCGAGAAATTATTAAACGATACCACAAAACCAATTTATTCGCATCAAGCACAGCAAATAAAAAATGAAGCATTAGGCTACGTTACTGTTAATACAGGTAAAGTAGAAAAAGAAGCGGTTGATGAACTTAATTTTGAATTAACAAATAAATACATTCAACAAGCAATAGAAAATAAATTTGAATATAAAGATGTATGTATTATTACTCGTAAAGTAGCGGATGGTAGTAAAATTGCAAATTATTTAGTTGAACAAAAAATACCAGTAGTATCGAGCGATTCGTTATTACTACAATCTAATTTAGAGGTAAATACTCTGGTAGCATTTTTAAAATATTTAGCAAATACAAATGATATTATAAGTGGGGCAACAGTTTTAAACTACGCTTTACAAACCAGTTTAATGAATCAACAACAGTTTAATGATGCACTCAGCCAATTAACCCAAAACAAATCCTTATTTGAAATTTTAAATACATATAGCATTTCTATACAAAGCTCCGACTATGGCTTATCAAACCTTTTAGATAATTGTATTTTTTTTATTAATGCTTTACACTTAAATAAAAATGGTTATACGTATTTGCGCTTTTTTTTAGACGAGGTTAATGAATATTTAGTTACAAAAAATAGTAATCTCACTTCTTTTATTGATTGGTGGGAAACCAAAAGCAAGTCTGCATCGATGATTATTCCTGCATCAATTAATGCTGTAAAAATAATGACCATTCATGCTAGTAAAGGTTTAGAGTTTCCTGTTGTGATTGTGCCTTATTGTAATTGGCAACAATATAAAGCTAATGATAGTTGGGTAAATATAAATAGCACCCAAACAAAGTTACCAGTGGCTGTTGTAAAATTAAACGGCTCGCTTAAAAATGCAGGTTTACAAACAGAGTTTGAAGCCGAAACGCAAGAACAAATTTTAGATAGTATAAATTTATTGTATGTTGCTTTTACACGCGCTGTTAATCGTTTACATATTATTACACATTCATCAGTGGGCAATACTCAAAAGCTAATTAGTAGTTGGCTTGAGGATTATATAACAGAAAAATTTATAACCACTCCAAATAATTATTTTGAGTTTGGCGATATAACATGTAAACCTCTTATACACAAAAATGAAAAGAGCCTTACTTATAACCTTCAACCTTTAAACTTTAATATAAACAATGACGTTGTAAAAATAAAAGCTACTTACTTACAAAATAGTATAGAGGCAGAAGATGCCAAGCAACAGGGGATTGTAATGCATACTATTTTATCTAAAATTAAAACACAAAGCGATATAGAAGTTGTACTGGGTAACGAAATACTAAATGGTTTAATTTTAACTAAAGAACTAAACGAGTACAAGCAAAAAATTTTGGCTGTTATTAACCATCCGCAACTAATTAATTTTTATAAAGAAGATGTTAGCCAGAAACTAGAATCTGAGTTAATAACCAGCAATAGCGAGCTTCTTCGCCCCGACAAACTAATTTTTTCAGATACCGAAACAATCATTATCGATTATAAAACAGGAAAAGAAAATACTAAAAAATACGTTAATCAATTATTAAAATACCAAAATGCTTTACAAGGTATGGGCTACAAAAACATTAAAATGCTATTGGTTTATATTGATACCTTGAGCGTGGTAGAAGTTAGTTAAGCGAATTAAGATGTTTGGTATAATTCCAACAGTTTGGCAATAAAGGTTTGCCATTCATATTTTTTCTTTTCTAATTTTACGTTTTCGGTAAATTCTTTTTCTTTATTATTTGTAAAATAATCTAATATTTTTTCGGCAATTTTTTTAATATCTGCTTCTACTACATAACCACATTTTTGGTTTGGAACAATTTCTACTAAGCCACCCACATTTGTTACCAACATGGGTTTTTCGTAATAGTACCCAATCATTGTAACACCACTATTAGTGGCATTTCTATAGGTTTGAGCTACTAAATTACTAGCACAAAAGTAATAACGCACATCTTCATTAGCGATGAACTTATCATGCAAAATTATATGGTTTTGTAAATGATGTTTGGCTATTAAATCTAAGTAAGGTTTTTTATCTTCATAAAATTCGCCGGCAATTAGCAATTTAATATTTTGTTTTTTTATATCCTCATTTGCCATAGCTTCTAACAAGATATCTAAACCTTTGTAATGCCTAATTAAACCAAAAAATAAAATTAATTTATCATTGGCATTTAAATTTAATTTCTCGCGCGCAACAGACATTGATACCTGCTCGCCATACGTTTCGTACATTGGGTGTGGGCTATATACTTTGTTTTTATTAAGAGTAAACTTACTAATGTCGTTTAATACAGCTTTACTCATAGCAATAAAACCATGGCAGTTTTTTACAAAGTAGTTGGTAAAAGGCTTATCCCCAAAACGTTTTTCGTGCGGAATAATATTATCAGTTAATGCTAATACTTTTGTTTTGTGTTTTACAAGCTTTGCAATGGTACCTAAACTGGGTCCAAAAAAAGGTAACCAATATCTAAACAAAATAAAATGGGGCTGTTGTTGTTTAATGAATTTAGCAACCTTTAACCAGTTAAAAGGATTTATTGTATTTATTAAGCTATGAATTTTAATGTTTTTTGGGGCTTGAGCATTTGTTTCAAATTGGCTGGAGCCAGGAAATAAAAAATTAGGATATTGTAGTGAAAAAGATATAATCTGCGCATCGTGCCCAGCCATTATTAACTCTTCACATAAATTTTCGTTAAACTTAGCAGGGCCACCACGCAAAGGGTAGGCAGGACCAATAATAAATATTTTTAATTTTTTAGTTTCCACAACATTAGTTTGGTAAATTTACACTATTATATAATTACAAAAAATATTTAATTACTTTAATATTATTTAAACAAATTAGTATGTATAAAATTATAATTATTGTATTGCTATTATTAAATTTTGGTGCAAAGTCGCAAACTGTTACAACCGATTTAATATACAAAGTAAATAAGCCCGCTCAAGTAACTAAAAAAACACCTGTCTTAATTATGCTACACGGCTATGGCAGTAACGAAACCGACTTATTTGATATTTCTAAATCAATAGATGAACGTTATATAGTTTTTAGTTTAAGAGCCCCTTATGTTTTAAAAGATGGAGGTTATAGTTGGTACGATTTACAGTTTTTGCCACAGCAACAATTTACTTATAATTATAAAGAAGCAAAAGAAAGTAGAAAAAAAATTTTAAGCTTTATTAGTAATGCCTGTAAAGCATATAATGTTGATAGTTCGCAGGTAATTTTAATGGGGTATAGCCAAGGCACAATTATGGCTTATGATTTAGCGCTATCTTCACCTACAAAAATTAAAGGCGTAGTTGCATTAAGTGGCTTGTTGTTAGAAGAGACTAAAGCCATAAAAACCGATTGGACAAAAGCCGTAAACGTAAAATTTTTTATAGCACATGGCTATTCAGATAATGTAATAAAAATTGCAGAAGCTGATAAAGTAAATGCCTTTTTAAAATCAAAAAAAGTAATTGACGTTACATATAAAAATTACGAAATGCCTCATGCCATAATGGGTAACGAATTAAATGACATTAAAAAATGGCTTAAAAAAGTTATTCAATAAATTAAAACTCAGGCGGTTCTTCATACCCATCTAATGGGGCGTTATCGTACTTACTACAATCTATTTCTAAATTAGGATCTAAGTTTTTTGGACGAGGAAAATCACCTTTACCAACCTTTAAGTGTTTGTCATCGTAAATTTTTCTAAAAAACTTACCCCAAATAGGCAATGCCATACTTGCGCCTTGCCCCTCAACAATGCTATTAAAATGTACACTTCTATCTTCGCCACCTACCCAGCAACCTGCCACTAAATCGGGAGTTAAGCCGATAAACCAACCATCTGCATTTTTTTGAGTGGTACCTGTTTTACCAGCAATTTGATTGGTTAATTTAAATTTACTGCCTCGCAAACGAGCACCTGTACCGTATTGTACAACCCCTTGCATTAATTGTATCATAACGTAAGCTTTTTCTTCACTAAAAACTTCGTCGCTATTGGGTATAAACTCTTCTAATACTTTACCATTTTTATCTTCAATACGGGTAATAAATGTGGGTTGAATGTAAGTGCCTTTATTTGCAAAAGTAGAATTTGCGCCTACCATTTCAAACACATTAATATCGGGTGTACCTAAACAAATAGAGGGCACTTCGGGAATATCGGAGGTAATACCCATTCGTTTCACTAAATTTACTACTGCATGTGGGCCATAGCGCTTCATTAAAGCAGCTGTTACAAAGTTTACCGATAAGGCTAAAGCACGTTTTAAAGTAATCATTTGCCCAGTACCTTTTAGGCCATCGCTATTATCGGGGCACCATTGTTTTCCGTCAGGGGTTTCAATACAGGTTCTAACATTTGGTATTTGTTCGCAAGGCGATGAGCCATTATCAATAGCTAAAGCATATACAAAGGGTTTAAAGGTAGAGCCTACTTGGCGTTTACTAACTTTTACATGGTCGTATTTAAAATGTTTGTGGTTAATGCCACCTACCCAAGCTTTTACATAGCCAGTTTGTGGTTCCATAGCCATAAAACCAGTTTGTAAAAAGGACTTGTAATATTTAATACTATCAAAGGGTGTCATGGTAGTATCAATATCGCCACGCAAGCTATATACACTCATTTGTACCGGTTTATAAAATGTGGCCACAATTTGTTCGTGCGACAAACCTTGTTTTTTACCTGCACGATAGCGTTCGCTACGTTTAATAGAAGATTCCATTATCCCTTTAATCTCGTCTTTACTCACATTCCAAGCAAAGGGCGCATTTTTTTTGGTTAAACATTCTTTACTAAATTGTTTTTGCAAATCGTACATGTGCTCGTTAACCGATTCTTCGGCGTGTTGTTGCATACGCGAATCAATAGTAGTATATATTTTCAAACCATCTTTATAAATATTATAAGGTTCGTTTGTAGCTGGATTAATATGTTTTTCGCACCAAGCTTTTAAAAAATTATCGCGCAAGTATTCTCTAAAATAAGTTGCTAGCCCATCATTATGGTCTTCGGGGTGAAAACTTAAACCTAAAGGCAATATTTTTAGACTATCGTATTTTTGTTTGGATAGGTAGCCATATTTTACCATTTGGTTCATTACCACATTTCGACGATGGAGTGTAGTATCGGCATGGCGAATGGGATTAAATAGCGACGGATTTTTTGCCATACCAATAAGCATTGCCGCCTGTTCTATTTTTAAACTATCTTGTGTACGGTTAAAATAAATTTGCGCTGCTGATTTTACACCTACCGCTAAGTTTAAAAAATCAAACTTATTAAGGTATAAAGCCATTATTTCATCTTTGGTGTAATATTTTTCTAATTTTGTGGCAATAATCCACTCTTTTATTTTACGAATAATTAATTGCGGCTTGCTTAATTTTTCGCGCGGAAACATCATTTTGGCTAATTGTTGGGTAATGGTACTACCACCACCTTTGCTACCACCAGTAAAAGCTCCTGAAAACGAACGCCCCAAGGCTTTAATATCTACGCCACTGTGTTCATAAAAACGGGCGTCTTCAGTAGCTACAAGGGCCTCCACTAAATCTTTATCAATTTGGTTAAAATTTACGTTAACGCGATTTTCGCTATAATATTTACCCAACACTTTCATATCGCCGCTATATACTACGGTTGCCAAATTGTTTTTAGGATTTAAAAGTTCGTCAACCTTTGGTAACGAGCCAAAGGTACCCACGTTAATTAAAAATATAAATAAAAAAAGAAATAAAAATGGGCTTAATAGCAGTATCCACAGCCATTTAATGTATTTGTTAGGTTTTTTCACAGGTAATTAAAAGAGTAAAAATACCAAAAACAAAAGATTTAACCTACCTTAGTAACATAATTTATAATTACCTGTGCTAAAAAAATTTAATGTTAGAGTTTATGGCTTGCTAATTGAGAATAATGCTCTTTTAGTATCGGATGAATACATTAAAGGCAATAAAATTACCAAGTTTGTAGGAGGAGGTTTAGAGTTTGGCGAAGGATTAAAAGAAGGCTTAGCGCGTGAATTTAAAGAAGAATTAGATTTAGATGTAGAGGTTACAGATCATTTTTATACTACCGATTTTTTTGTACTATCGGCCTTTGATACCAAAAGCCAAGTAATTAGTATTTATTATTACGTAAAAGCAAAACAGCCATTAACATTTAAAACTAGCGAAAAACTTTTTGATTTTATAAATAAACCAGGTGCCCAAAGTTTACGTTGGATTAGTTTAAGCCAATTAAAAGAAAACGATTTTACATTAATTATTGATAGGCGCGTGGCCGAATTACTCATAAAAACCTTGTAATTACAACGAGTTTAAAAATTTAATAACAGCATCTCTTTCGGTTTTTGATAAATTTTTAAAATTATTTTTTGTTGCATCGGCCTCTCCGCTGTGCCACATGATGGCTTCAATAAAATTTCTGGCCCTACCATCGTGTAAAAAATTATTATGCCCATTTACAATGTTAGTTAAGCCAATACCCCACAAAGGTGAGGTGCGCCATTCGTTACCAGTGGCATTATAATCGTTACGGTTATCGGCTAAGCCATTACCCATATCGTGTACCAACATATCTGTATAAGGAAAAATACGCTGGTTACTAGTTTCGGGGCTTGTCATATTGGTTTGGGTAATAAATGTTTGTATGTGGCATTTGGCACAACCTATTTGTTTAAATATATTTTTACCTTTTTTTACTTCTTCATTGTTTGCATCTCTGCGTCCTGGCACAGCAAGGGTTTTAATATAAAAAGCAACGGCACTTAAGGTGCTATCGGCTAAATCTTTTTTACCATTAGATAGAGTGTATTGCGGTTGACCATAACTGCTCTCGATAGGAAAAATAAAATTTGTTACGCCCATATCTTGATTATAAGCACCCGCTGATTGTTGTATAATTGTTGGCATTGCTGCCTTCCAACCAAAGCGCCCCAACTGTTTTTTATTTTCAATGACGTTGTAACCATAGTTTGCTTTGCCCGAAATGCCATCACCATTTACATCCAACTCATCGGCATTTTTTAAAATATCGGTTTCGCTTATTGCT
The DNA here is from genome assembly GCA_025363015.1 of Bacteroidota bacterium. Taxonomy (GTDB): domain Bacteria; phylum Bacteroidota; class Bacteroidia; order B-17B0; family Aurantibacillaceae; genus Aurantibacillus. Next base: position 85,011 of record JANYEQ010000006.1, on the reverse strand, counting down.
TCTAATAAACCCAAACCAAACACGGGTGTGGCCATACGCGCACTAATTAAATAACCAGCAGGCAATGTAGTATAGGGATTATTTAAAGTATAAACAGGCGTTCTGAGTGAATAGGTTTCTCCATCAGCAAATTGAAAAGCGTTTTCGGTATAATTAACTGTTATAATACATTCGGCATTTGTGCCTAAAATTGCACGTTGTTGTAATTGTCCGCCAAAACCTTGTGCATCTTGTGGTCCATTATTTATATCGTTACCCGAACTAATTCTTAATAATAACGAACTTAAAGGCTCTCCAATGTTTGGAGCCTTTCCTCTGCCATCGCCTATGTGGCAAGAACCGCATGAAACATTATTAAAAATAGGGCCTAAGCCATAATTTAATTGATTAGGATCGCTATTAAAAACGGCAGCAAAACCTTTATCGCCAATTTCGTGTTGTTGTAATTTTAATTCAGACATGCCATTAAACGATTGACTAAAGGCATTGCTACCATTAATAAACACTGTTTGTTTACCCCCACTATACCAGTCGTTTAAATCGTCTTCGTTTTTAATTTCTTCTGCTTTCCGGCAAAAGCATAAAAACAAAACACAAAAAATAAATATTATATTATTGTACCAAGCTTTGCACATAAGGTTTTACAGTTGTTTCTAAATAGTTTTTTAAATCGTTAATTGTTGTAATGGTATTTTGTATTTGTGTTTGTTGTTGACTAATGGCCAGCCCAAAGGGTATGCTAATGTTATTTAAAGATGTTAGGGCTGCAGACAATTTTTGTTTAATAACACCATCCATACTTAAATTACCTTGTTTAATAACATCTTCTAAGCCTTTGCCATCAGTATATGCATAAGCACCTAAATATATATTTTGAACACTTTTAATGTTATTTGTAAAATCAACTAACGAGTTTTTTGCAAACGGAGATTCTTCTAATGCAGGGTTTTGTGCGTTAAATGGTTCGGCTATTTTACCATTTGGTACTTCATCGCAAATACTAATCATAGCATCTAAAATTTGGTCGTAAGCCGATTTTAAATTTGGAAATATAGCATTGTTGTTATTGCCTGCATGCGATAAATAATTATGGTAACTATTTGGCTTAGTAATGTCCCATTTCGAGTATAAATCGCCACATAAATAATTTAAGTTTAAGGATAAAGAAATTAATAAATCTTTTTCGCGAGCTGTAAATTGTGTTTCGTTTTTTAAACCATTGGCGCCAAACAATAAATATTCAATAGGGTGAAAGCCTTTTAAGCCATCTTCTAAACTCGCAATGTAAGTACTATCATATATTGCGCTTGAGTTTAAAACCGAATCTATCCTCACAAAATTAACTGGCCAGGTGTCAATGCGGGGGTCAACGTTATCAATTACTACGGGGCCAAATAAAAATCCTTCGGCTTGTTCCCAAGCACTTCGCACATCTTTCCAGTTTTGTTTACAAATATTTAAGTTGGAAGCAGTTGGCGATAAAGAAAATGTTTTACAGTTAAAATAAAAAATAATAGATTTATCTTTTAAATCGTTATACGTATTCACAATCACATTAGCCGATAAATCGGCTAAAACAGATTTATAAAATTGCGTACTTTCTTCGGGGCTAAGAGTTACAATAGCACTGTTTTTAGATTTTTTACAAGCAATAGTTATAAAACTAAAAATCATTACACCTAAAAATAATTTACAAAAAATGTTTGACATAAAATTTAAAGTTTAATAATTAATTGATTAGCACTAGGTTCTACTATATACTTTGTTAAATTTTTTTCGGCAGGACTTTTTAAAACCTCTCCGTTAAAATTAAAAACACTACCATGTGCTGAACAAAATAGTTGTTTGCTGTTGGCCGCCAAAGGCTGGCTATAATGCGTACATTGCATATAAAGTGCATGGTAACTCCCATCTGCGTTTTCAACTAAAAGCAAATCAAAATCCATTTTTGTGTTACGTATAATGTGTAGCTTTTGATTAGGTTTTAGGGTTGCTTTATCTACAATTATTTGAGCATTTTTAGCCTGTAATTTTAAAACAGGTACCGTGCTACAACTTTGTAATATAGGTTGTGCTATAAGCAAGCCTGCACATAGTAAACAACTTGTTCTTATAAATTCTCGTCGTTGCATTAAAATCCGTAACCTATTCCTAAATTAACAAAACTGTTGGTGGTGTAAAATGGCACACTCGTTACAAAAGGGTTTACAGTATATAAAGCTGGATTAAAGTTACCTGTTTGACGCCATACATAATTTAACTTAACAGAAACACCTCCTGTGGGTTGAAAATGTAATCCAGTGGTAATATATTGCTGTTTCATAAAATCATCGTTTACGCCGTTAGTTGCTAATTCATAATTCATATCTAAATATTCGTAGCGAACAAATGCTGTTAATCGTTTTTTAGGTTGGTTAAATAAATTCAAAATATTATAACCCACTTCGCCATAAGCTCCTAGCATAGCCTTAGCCGTGTTGTTTGCAAAAGCGCGATTAATGCGGGCGGCATCAGGTATTGATAAATATGAGGCTAAAGCTTTAAACTCAAAGCCCTTGCTAAAATATTGTATATTAAATTCGTTTAACATAATAGGTGTACCAAAAGCGCCATAATCTAACTGTAAACTATCGGCCATACGCTTATTGTAACCAGCGCTACCACCAATATAGGTGGATACCTGAATTCTAAAATTATACAAATAGTACAATAAAGCGCCTGTTACAGCAAGGTTTGATGCCGATGCATTACTACCTTCGTAACGTCCCTCGCGAATGCCACTGCCAGTCTTAAAACCGCTACTGTTTAAGCCATTTAAAATGGCACACGAATAATTTAAACCAGGTATTTTGTATGAAAAACCATAAAAACTAATCCCTAATTCACGCCAAGTGGAAGGGATGATAAGAGTTTCGACTAAGGGCCTATCGTTACTATGAAATGTTGTGGGCATGTGGTTTTCGTTAATAATACCAATTCGTGGTATTATTAAACCCGCCGTTAAATAATGATTACGATTAATATTAAATTTTAAAAACAATTGTTCCATACTAATTTCACCCTCAGGATTACTACCAGTTACTTTTGCGTTTTCTAATTCTAATTCTGAAAAAAACGAAATTTTTTCGCTAAAGCGATGTCCAAAAAACAAAACATTGCGTGTTAAATTGGCCACACCAGTTTTTTCTCGTGTATTATATTCTACCTTAGCTTGTCCATAACCAGAGAGTATAGTAGGCGAATTTTTTGGAGTTAAGCCAGCATTTAACGAATCTTCCTTTGTTATTACCTGTGAAAAAGAGCTTAAAGAAGTATAAATTAATAAAGTTGCAATTACAATTTTCATGATACAAAACTATTGGATTCATGTACCGTGTACAATACCTAAAAAAGGGTATTTTTGTTTTTTTATAACGTGGAGCGCAATCTTTAAGTTTTATTTTTTATAACATTAGGTAATAAAACAGTACTTTTAAATGCGTTTTTTTGATTAACAATGAGGCAAAAAACTTACAATTATGAGCACAGAAGGAAATAATTTATCGGTAGTAAAAGGAAACAATATTGAAGTAGCTAAAACTTCTGATTATGTGGTAGGTATTGTTTGGGCTGAATGGAATACCGAAATAACAAGCGCTTTAAAAGAAGGGGCTATAAAAACACTAATAGAAAATGGGGTACTTAAAAAAAACATTATAGTTAAAACAGTGCCTGGTGCGTTTGAATTAACGCTTGGTGCGCAATGGCTAGCAGAGCATACCGAAGCAGAAGCTGTAATTTGTATTGGTTGTGTAATACAAGGCGAAACAAAGCATTTTGATTTTATCTGTAATGCGGTGGCACAAGGCATTACCGACTTAAATCGTGAATTTAGTATGCCGTTTATTTTTGGCGTTTTAACTACCGATAATGTACAGCAAGCTATAGATAGAGCAGGGGGAAAGCACGGTAATAAAGGCGATGAAGCGGCCATAACAGCAATAAAAATGCTAAGTTTAGAGGAAGATTTGATGAGCGAAGATTAAACGTAATAAAAAATGATAAAAATATCTATTGTAAATTATACTAATACGTTGCCCTTTAAATGGGCCTTAAAGAATAGTACTTTAATTTCTGAAATTGATTTACAAGAAGATATACCAAGTATTTGCGCACAAAAACTAAAATTTAATCAGGTAGATTTAGCATTGGTGCCAGTAGCTTTATTACCGGAGTTAGATAACTACTTTATTGAAACAAATTATTGTATTGGCGCAGTTGGAAAAGTAGATAGCGTTAAACTTTATAGCAACGTGCCTTTAACCGAGATTAAAACCATAACGCTGGATTACCAATCAAAATCATCTATTGCACTTACTAAAGTATTAAGCAAATTTTTTTGGAAATTAGATGTTGCGTTTATAAATGCAAAACCCAACTTTGAGCAAAACATTAGCGGCACCAATGCTGCAGTAGTTATTGGCGACAGAACATTTAAACTAAATGGCACGTTTGAGTACGAGTACGATTTGGCAGAAGAATGGCAACTATTTACTGGCCTACCTTTTGTGTTTGCAGCTTGGGTGAGTACGCATAAACTAAATGCTGATTTTATTGTAGAATTTAATTCGGTTTTAAAATATGGGACAGATAATTGCCTGCAAGCCATTGATGAAAATGAAAAGAGCTTAACAACTACTAAACAAAAAACAATTGAGTATTTAACCCAACGAATTAACTATAATTTAGATAGCGAAAAACTAAAAGCGTTGCAATTATTTTTAGGCTATATACAAAGTGCTAATTTGTAAAATTATTTTTTTTCTAAATTAATTTTTTCATCCCCTTCTTTATACAATACGTATGTAAAAATAAACTGAAACATTTCTTCAGTTGTTTTCATACTTTCCACACCATTACCTTGTGTAATTACTTGTGGCGGATGATAGGGGTTGTTTGGATTTTTAGTGGTATTATCAAAACTACCAATTGCTTTTATAATAGTGCCAACTTCTAATTTAATAGGGTGTAAAAAAGTATAGTAATATTGCCATCTAAAATCCCATTTATTTATTTTTATAAGTGGAATGGTATCGCCATGAGGCGTTAATGCAAAAGCCCAAAAGGTTCTGCCAATTAAATGCATGTGTGGGTTAATAGATAGTAACGAAATAGCTTTGCTTAATTTTGTTTGTGTTGTAAATGTTTTTATTTGGTTGGGTGGAATAATAAATTCAGGTTCAATTTTTGAAATTCCAAAGGTGCCTAGTTGGCTTTCTATTACAGGGCGTTCAATAGGCGATTTACGATAAAACACATTCAGGTAGCTGCTATCTAACAAAACCTTGTTGCTTGGCCCATAATGTATATTGTTTAACAAAAATGCACCATGTTTTTTTAAACGGTAACCACCCAATTCCTTTGGATAGTTTGGCGGAATATAACCTGGCAAATAATATACAACATTAGGTGTAAGGGTTGGGAATTGTGGCTGTAAATTATCGGTATAGGGAATGTGCATGTTTTTGTACACGTCTACTAACTGAGATTTAGTATCAATTGAAATTGATTCACCATTCATATAATTAAAATTTCTATTTTCATCATAACTAATTAAATGGCCGTTTACATGATGTACTAATTTACGTTGGTTGGGTACAAATTCTACAAAATCAAGTAAGGTATCGCTACTAATTTGGTAAGGGAATTTCATAATTAAAAAAGCATCTGTGCCGTTAGCCTTTATTTGATAGGCTTTTTGGGCTTTAATTACCAAATCAGGTTTGCCAAGCCCAGAACCGTTATAAAATATTGGCACAGGTGGTTGCTTTATACTATCGCCAAGTAGCAAACCGCTATTAACCCAATTTTTAATTAATTCAATCTCTGTGTTTGTTAATACTTTTTCGCCTACAAAGTGCGAATAGTTGGCATCCGCCGGCCACGGGGGCATATAGCGGGTTTGCGTAACAAATTTTATAAGTTTTGCTTTTTTAATGGCATCGGTATAACTCAATAAATTAAACGGACCACTTTGACCAGGGCGATGACAAGGACTGCAGTTTTTAAAAATAATAGGCGCAATGTGTTGGCTCCAGGTAATTGGTTCTATAACTAAACCCTTCTTTTTTTCTTGATTACCCTCTTGAGAACAAGAAAACAGAATAAAAACTAAACCACTAAATATAAAATAAATATTTATTTTCATTTTAAACGTTATAACGTTTATTTTTTATTGTTCAGATAATTTTTTAATTGTTTGCTCAATTTTAATTCCGCAACTATCAATTTGTAATTTATACGTATCAGTATTCTCAGTAATTGCTTTGCTAAGAAGTTTGTAATTTTCAAGTCTTAGTTTACAATAATAGTTTAATAGCTTATTTTTATTTTGTAGAGTTGATGGCAAATCTAATTTTTGTAAATCTGTTATTAACACAATGCATTTATTCCACATTGTAATACCTTGATTGTTTATTAAATTTAATATTTTTTCGTTAGAAGTATTTTCGGGAAGATGGTATACCTCTAAGGCCTTAGCTTCCATGGCAACAAAGTCTTTTATTTTCTCTTCATATATTACTACATCATTTGAAGTATTAGAACAAATAAAAATGGTTGCAACTACAATGGTAATAGAGATAAAACTTATACCAATGGTTTGATATTTTTTAGAATTAGTTTCTTTTAAACTAGGATAAAAAACGTAACCAATAATAACTCCGCTTAAAAGCCCACCAATGTGAGCAGCATTATCAATGCCTCCTTTTATCCCATTGAGTAAATTATAACCTACAAACACAGCAATGCTTGTTAGTAAAGCCTTCCTTGCAGATTTTTCAATATGATTAGTGGTGAGCATTGCTAAAAATACACCATACATGCCAAATATTGCGCCCGAAGCGCCGGCACTAATTGTTAAATCGTGCCATAATAGACTTGTTAAACTAGCTCCAATACCTGCCACAACATATGCAGATAAAAACCTTGCCGTTCCTAAAATGGGCTCGAGTAATACGCCAATATAGAGTAACGCATACATATTCATAAGCAGGTGAAAAATACCAATATGTAAAAAATAACATGTAAACAACCGCCACCATTGACCATTTAAAGTTGCGGGTTTAAAATTAGCACCCCATGCTAATAACTGTTCACTTTCAGGCATAAAAATGTTTACACCCGAAAAAGCCATAACAATAAAAACTAATATGTTTAGGTTTAGAAGTATAGGCGTAATGTAAAAACCTTTTGTGGGTTTAAATATTGAAAAAAATCCAGATAATTTTTCTTTGGTATTTAGCGGTGCTTGGTTTAAAACATCTTGCTCTGAAAGAATAAACTTTTGTTTAATTTCTATAATTTTTTCATCAAGTTCATCTTTAGAAAAGGTAGATTTAATTTGATTATAAGTAAAGACAAAATCTTCAACATTTTTTTTGTTTTTTCCCCAATCCATTAATTGGCTGCCAGTACATTCACTCTTTATGGTAACATTCGTTGCATTAACGGTTATTTTTAATTCTTCGCCATAAGAACTCATCGAAAATTTTGTATATGCAATAAATCCTTTTTCGCTAATATAGCTCGAATTCCACCCGAGTTTTTTAACTACTTCTAAAGCAATTACAATAAACTCTTTTTCGGATAAATCAATTATTTCAATTATTTCTTGATGTTTGGGAGATAATCCAAAAGCCATATTTTATAAATTTACTTATTAGTAAAGATATTGTTTTATTACTAAAGCCAACTTACTCCAAAAAATAAATATCCTCGTATGGCGAATTAATAGGAGCGCCCATACTTATGGGTTTTGTCCAATCGTTTAAGTTGTTGTCCCATGTACTTTTAAACACATCATAACCTCCCATATTATCGTAACCTTTGCTACTAAAATATAGTGTTTTACCATCTTTAGATAGGCAAGGGTATTCTTCATCTAAATTTGTATTTATAGCCGAAATATTTTGTGGTGTAGGACACCATTTACCACTGCTTAATTTATTTAAACGATAAATGTCTTTACCATTATTTTCATCTTCGCCATAGCTCGAATAAAAAATTGTGTTTTTATCGGGTGTTAAATAAATAAGCGATTTAAAGTTTTTCTTTTTATCAATGCTGCTTCTAAAATCATCAGTAATAATTAATACTTTACCCCCCGATTCTATATTTGCAAACGAATTTTGCATCGTTAAAACATCTACATGCTTTTTTTCATATACCTCTAATACAGTTGGGTTATTTACATATTTTATGCAATTATTACAGCATTCTATTTCTCTATCTACGTTTAGTTTTTCAACATCGGCAGGTTTTGCAAGAGTTTTAAATTTAGTATAAAGTTTAATAGCATCGCTAAACTTATAACTTAAATAAGTTGCTTTAGCTAAATAGTAAAACACATCTACAGGTGTAGTTTTATTTGCAGCGGCTATTGTTAATGCTTTTATACAGGTTGATTTATCTTTTTTTATATTAAATAAACAAATGCCATAATTATACAAATCGGGCGCTTCTAAATTTATATATTGTTCTAGGCCTTGGTATATAATTATCGCTTCGTTATAATTAGTTTGCTGTGTTAATTGTTGTGCCAAGTGTAAATCTTCTTGATCTTTTTGAGTTTCATTTTTTGTGCGCACAGGTTTTTTATCTTTAGTTTTTAAAACATCTAGGTTGGTATTGTTAACTGCAAGGCTTGGGGCCACAATATCGAGCGTTACGTTTGCTGCTTCGGTTTCTGTAAAATAGTTATTTACTTTTAGCGATTTTTTAAACGCGTCTTTTTGAAATTTAATGACTTGTTTTAAAATAAAATCGCCTTTCTTTTTTGGAATATCAAAAACAGTACTCATTTCAGGGTAACCAACAGATTCAACCATCATCTCATACTTTACGCCAGCTGTAAGTATCATTAAATATTTACCCGATTGTGAATTTGTTTTATAAACACCTGCAATTTCTTTAGTACTAAAGTTATACACCGTAATAATTGCATCATGGCTTGGTAAAGAGTCTGTGGTGCCAAAACTACCTTTTACCACAGAGTGTTCGGTAATACCTTTTGGTAATTTTAGATGAATATATTCTAATCTATTATTTTTTCGGTTACTACACATCCATGCAAATTCGCCTAACGAATCGGGTATAAATAAAAAATCGTCGTAGGTAGAGTTTATTGGAAAGCCCATATTTTCTGGAGCACTCCAAGCGCTAGTGCTATTGGTACGAGTGCATTTAAAAATATCAAATCCTCCCATACTGTTGTGGCCTTTACTACTAAAATAAAGGGCATTACCATCTTTAGTTATGTAGGGGTAGTTTTCGTCATAAGGTGTGTTTATTGCTACGCCAATGTTTTGATTTGCGCCAATAGTGCCATTTGGCATTGTTATATTTTTAAATAAATCGGTACCGTTGGTTTCTTTATCGCCATAACTTATGTGAATGTATTCGTTATTATTAAAGGTACACAAAAGCTGTTTATTTAATTTTTTCTTATCAATTGCCGACTTAAAAAAATCGGTTTTGTATTTTAATCTATCATTTATTAACTCGGCATTATAGGTGGCTAATAAATTTTCTTCTAATATGGTTGTGCGTTTAAGTATTTCAATGTTTACCTGTTCGGTAATTAAAGTAGCACCACTTTTACAATTATTAATTAATTGTGATAGGTTGTTTTTTTGTATTTCGGTGGGCGATGCTCGTTTTTTATAATCTTCTAAGGCAATTAACGCATCTTGAAAAATATATGATAAATGATACGCTTTACCTAAATATAAATACACATCAATAGGTATATCTTTTGTTGCAACTGCTATTTGTAATGAGTTTATAGCTTTGGCAATACTTTTGTTTAATTTTAAAAGCGATGCGCCATAGTAATAATTAGCAAAAGGATCTTGTGGATCATTTTTTAGCAACGCTGAATACAGCGCGCTTGCTGTTTCAAAATCATTAGCGTTAAACGCCTTTAAAGCTTCGGCGGGTTTTTTATTTTCTTCTATTACTTGTTTTTTTACTAGAGCATCAATGGTGGAGATTAATTTTTCTTTAGGATTATTTTTATTGTTTTTTTGTTGTGTAAAAATAGAATTTGCAGTACTTAGGCCTGTGCTATCAATGGTAGATTTGAGTAAATATACTTTTTCATCTTCATCTTCAAAAAAATTAGTGAGGCTTAGGGTTGGTTTTCTTTTATCGTTTAATTTTATAATTAAATCTTGCTTACACACTTCGTAATCTATTTTTAAGGGCACTTCTACTATTTCGCTTAGTGTTTCGTAACCCGTTATTTCAACTTTAAAAACATATTTAACGTTAGGTACTAACACTAAAATATAATTGCCTGTATACTTATTTGTATTATAAATACCTACTAACTCATTGTTAGAGGCATTATATACTAATATTTTTAGTTTTTTTAAAGTGGGGTTTCCAATTACCTCTGAATGCCCACGCACAACAATAGCAGTAGGAGACAAGTTGGTAGGTGTTATTTTAAAAACATCGTATTTATTATCGTCGCTTAATCTATCCGAAACAAAATATGTGTATTTTCTTTTTTTAGTTAAGGTAAACTCTTCTTTAATATCAAGCGATTTGGGTTTTATACTATCTAATTTTTGAGCATAGATACCATTGCTCATACTAATAAATATAAAGTAATAAAAAAATACTATTAAAAAAGCTTTCATTATAATGTGAGCTAATTTAATTACTATATTTAAATTTTAAACATCTTTTTTTGTGAACCGCTATTTTATTATATATAAGCCTTATAAAATGGTATCACAATTTGTTAGTCCTTATGAACAAAGTAAACTAGGCGAATTAAAGTATAATTTTCCGCAGGGCACAAATGCAGTGGGTAGGTTAGATGATGAAAGCGAAGGCCTTTTAATTTTAACAACCGATAAAACCCTAACCCAACGCTTATTACACCCAGAAAAAAAGCACACACGCAGTTACATAGTGCAAGTAGAAAAAGTGATTAGCGAAGAGGCTTTGCAACTATTAAACACAGGAGTGCAAATTTTAATTAAAGGCCAAAATAGGCTTTACACCACACAAGCTTGCCAAGTAACTATCATTAATAAGCCAATAAATTTAGCCTTACGCCCAAAAAGTTTAAGAGAAGATTTGCCCCAAACATGGTTGCAATTTATTTTAACGGAAGGTAAAAATAGGCAAATACGCAAAATGTGTACTGCCGTTAGGCATAAGTGTAGACGCTTAATTCGTACTAAAATTGAAGATTTAGAACTAGGCACGATGCAACCTGGAGACGTGATAGAAATAGAACAAGAAGAGTTATTTAAACTTTTAAAGCTTTAATGTAAAATGGATAAGCACTTTATTTAATTGTTAATTATTAAGCATTACAGGCATTACCAACATTAAAATATCTTCAGCAGGGTTTGATTTATTGTTTGGTAAAATAATACCTGCACGGTTAGGCGCACTCATTTCAATAGTAATTTCATCCGCCTCTAAATTGCTTACCATTTCTACTAAAAAGCGGGAGTTAAAGCCAATTTCCATATCTTCGCCGATGTAAGTACAGGTTAAGGTTTCTTGCCCTTCGTTGGCATAATCTAAATCTTCGGCACTAACTTGTAATTGACTGCCTGTAACTTTTACTCTAATTTGGTGAGTGGCTTTATTGCTAAACACACTTACGCGCTTTAAAGCTCCTAAAAATGCACTTCTGTCAACAGTTAATTTGTTTGGATTTTGTTTAGGTATTACGGCTTCGTAATTTGGATACTTACCATCAATTAAACGGCAAATTAAATTTACATTGCCAAAACTAAATAGAGCGTTTGTTTTATTAAAATCAACCTTTACAGCATCATCAATGCCCATTAACAATGTTTTTAAAACATTTAATGGTTTTTTTGGCATGATGAACGAAGCGGCGGCGCCAGCTTTTGCGTCGGTGCGAGTATAACGAACTAGTTTATGTGCATCGGTAGCTACAAAAATAGAGTTGGTTTCGCTAAACTGACAAAATACACCACTCATTACGGGGCGTAAATCATCGTTACCTGTAGCAAAAATAGTTTTGTTAATAGCATTAGCCAACACATCACTTTTAATTACTAAGGATGTTTGCGAATCTAACTTTGGTAATTTTGGGTATTCATCGCCATTTTGTCCAGTAATATTATAATCGCCAGTTTCAGTTTTAATTTTAATAGAATGTTTTGTTTTATCAACAATAAACGAAATGGGCTGCTCTGGTAAATTTGCTAATGTATCCATTAATGTTTTTGCAGGAATGGCAATATTACCAGCTTCATTACACTCAATTTTTAAAGTAGTGGTAATGGTAGTTTCCATATCGCTAGCGCAAAGCGTTAACTCATTTTTATTTATTTCAAACAAAAAGCAATCTAAAATTGGAATAGTATTATTTGTGTTTAAAACGCCACTTATTGATTTTAAATGTTTTAATAGTGTTGATGCTGATACTACAAAGTTCATAATGAATAAATTATAATTTAAGATAGTAAAATTATATGTTACAACTAAAAAAGGGCTATTAAAAGCTAATAGTTATAAGTTACTTTTTAACAGCATAAAATGACTTGTGTTTTTAAAAAACCTTATAATTTGATATTTTTTTACAAATCTATTTACCATTTTGTAAAACCTAAAAACTAGCAGAAATAGTTGTAGTATTAATAGTAGCTATAAAAAAGGCATTACATTTTATATTTAATTAATATGTCGCCTTTATTTTTTTAGTGTTAAAGTTATAATTGGGTTAAAATTTGATTTTATAATAAATCATTTATTGTTTAAATAATCGGCCACATATTTACCCATGCTAAAACACGATTGTAGCAAATAACCGCCTGTTGGGGCATCATAATTTAACATTTCGCCAATTACAAAATTATTTTTTAGTTTGTATAATTCGAAGTTTGAATTTATTTCAGTTAAACAAATTCCGCCAACAGTAGATATAGCTTCATCTATAGGGGCTAAAGCATCAATGTTTAAGTTAAATTTTTTAATATGTTGAGCTAAAAGGGCGGGGTTAAAAAAATCATCTTTACTTAAAAAATGTTTTAAAAGCTGTAGGTGTAAAGGTGTTAAGTTTAGTGTTGTTTTTAAATTTTGAGTAAAGTGCTTGTTGTTAACAATAGAACTTATTTTTTCTATAATTTTTTCAATAGTTAATGTTGGTTTAAAATCAATATAAATTTGCGCCTGTTTAGTTTGCTCTAGTTGCTCTCTAATTAAGGGACTTAGTGGGTAAACGCCACTTCCCTCAATACCAAATTTAGTAAATACAATTTCGCCAAAATGCGTAGTAGTATTACACATTAACGAAATGTTTTTTAATAATTTACCTTCTATTTTAGCACTAAAATTGTTTGCCCAATTTATTTTAAAAGCACAATTACTGGCTTTAAATGGTTGTATTGTAATATTTTTTTGCGCAAAATAATTTGTCCAATTGCCACTGCTACCAGTAACTTGCCAGCTTGCTCCGCCTAAACAGAAAATGGTGTAATCGCTATTTATTTCAAGTAGTTTATTATTGTTTTCAAAAATTAAAGTAGTGCTTGTTAAAAAACCTTTCCACTCGTATTTATATTTTAAAGCAACGTTATTGTTTTTTAGTTTTATTAAGAGTGCGTTTAAAACATCTATTGGTTTATATTCTTTTTTTGGAAAAACTCTAGCACTGCTGCCAACAAAGGTTTTAACGCCTAAATTATTTATCCAAGTAATAAAATGACTGTTATTAAAATTAGTAAAAGCGTTTTGTAAAAATGTATAAGGTGTATATTGTTTTATAAAATTGGCTGGGTTTTGGCTATGCGTTAGGTTTAAACCTCCATCGCCCGCTACTAAAAACTTTCGCCCTAAGGCATTATTTTTTTCGTAAATGGTAATATCGTATTTTTCACTATTTAACTCACAGCCTAATATTAAAGCACTTGCACCACCACCAATTATAGAAATACTTTTTTTCAAAATAAGTTTTTTAATAAAATACGTTAAATGTTATAAATCAAAAAAGCCGTCTGTATTGCTACAAAACGGCTTTTTCTTCACCTATGAAAATAGTTTTAAATATTATTTATGCGTTTTTTCGCTGCTTACAGTTAATTTTTTGCGACCGCGACTACGACGAGCAGCAATTACTCTACGGCCATTAGCCGAAGCCATACGTTCCATAAAACCGTGTTTATTTTTACGTTTGCGTTGCGATGGTTGGAAGGTACGTTTCATTTCTATTTATTTATTAAATGTTAATAATTTATTCAATTTTGGACTGCAAATATACAGCATTTTTCAAATCTAACAAATTTTAATAAAAAATTAACCTTTTTAACTCATTTAATTACAATTTAATGACATCTAACAAAATATTAGCCCTAATTTTACAGCCTATATATGGCAAAAAATCGTAGAGGGGCTGGCCCTCAAAATTCTGATACTGACGAACTTCCAAAGGCAAAACTAAATTGGACTAACTTTAAAAAATCGTTTCGTTTATTTGGTTATTTGGGCCAACAAAAATGGAAATTTTTAATGGGTATGTTGTTTTTAGTTGCTTCTGCGGGCATAGGTTTAATATTTCCTTTAAAAGCTGGCTCTTTATTTGGCTTTTTAAGCGATAATAAAATGGATTCAGTTCAAAAATACAGCGAATTAAGCGCTTTAGGAACCACCCTGTTTTATATTCTTTTATTTCAAGGTATTATTTCGTTTGGTAGGGTTTACTTTTTTTCGCAAGTAACCGAAAGCATTTTGCAGGGCTTACGCAACGACACCTTTAAGCGTATTATTCAAATGCCTATGGGTTTTTTCTCAAAAAATCAAGTATCTGAATTAAGCAGCCGCATGGCCACCGATGTAAACGTTATAAGTGAAGCATTTACCGTAAATATTGCCGAAATAATTCGTCAAAGTATTGTGGGTATTGGGGGTTTAGCTTTAATGATTATTAAAATAGATTGGGCAATTGCCCGCTGGTTTATTTTTATAATCCCACCGTTAACCATTGTATCTATAATTTTTGCTAAAAGAATTAGAAAATACTCAAAAGGCTTTCAAGATAAAATAGCTGAGGCAAATGTAATTGTAGGCGAAAGTTTAACAGGTATTGCCAACGTTAAAACCTTTACTAACGAGGCCTATGAAATACAAAAATTTACAAGTAAAACCGCCGATATAAAAAAATTTGGCATTAAATACGGTATTTTTAGAGGTGCATTTTTTGCATTTGTGGTATCGTTTGTATTTGGTGCCATGTTTTTTATTTTGTACTTAATGGTGCGTGCCGTAATTAGCGGTGAGATAAGAGGAGATGAATTTGGTCAGTTTTTAATGCTTTCGTTATTTGTAGCGGGTAGTTTAGGCGGTTTGCCCGAACAAATTGCAAGCATACAGCGTGCATTAGGCGCTACCGATAGGGTGTTTGAATTAATTGATGGAGATATAGAGAACATTGAAATTGTGAAAGAAAACAAACCTGCACAAGCTTCTAAAGGCGAAATAGAATTTAATAGCGTATCTTTTAATTACCCCTCTCGCGCCGATTTTACAGTACTCAAAAACATATCTTTTAAAGCAGCTGCTGGGCAAACAGTAGCTTTGGTTGGTAGTAGTGGCTCTGGTAAAACAACCATTGCCAGTTTAATACTGCGTTTTTACGACCCGTTAAACGGACAAATTTTAATAGATGGCGTTGATACCAAAACCATGAACCTTACGGAGTTACGCAAACAAATTGCCCTTGTGCCACAAGATGTTATTTTGTTTGCAGGAAGCATAAAAGATAATATTGCGTATGGCAAACCAAACGCAACAGATGATGAAATAGCCCAAGCAGCCCAAAAAGCAAATGCCCTAGAGTTTATAAATTCTTTCCCTGATAAATTTAACACCTTGGTGGGCGAAAGAGGAATTCAGCTTTCGGGTGGCCAACGACAGCGTATTGCTATTGCGCGTGCTGTACTTAAAAACCCAAGTATTTTAATTTTAGATGAAGCCACTAGTAGTTTAGATAGCGAAAGTGAACATTTAGTGCAAGAAGCTTTAGATAAATTAATGGTAGGACGTACTAGTATTGTTATAGCTCACAGATTGGCCACTATTCGTAACGCCAATAAAATTATTGTATTACAAAAAGGCGAGGTACAAGAAACCGGTAGCCACCAGGAGTTAATGTTGAATGATAAAGGGCTTTATCAAAAACTAAGTAAAATGCAGTTTGAGTTGAGTTAACTTTTGTAATTAATCATTACATTATGATATTAAAAAAAACAAAACAACAATACAAAACCTCATTTATAATACATATTTTTGTTTTTAAATTAAATGAATAACTATTACGCAATAATTATGGCTGGTGGCGTGGGAACACGCTTTTGGCCAATGAGTACCACTCAACACCCAAAACAGTTTTTAGATATTTTAGGTACAGGGCGTACGCTTTTGCAACAAACCTACGATAGGCTTTTAGGCGTATGCGATAACTCAAAAATTTATGTAGTAACCAGTAGTGCCTATCAACAATTAGTAGAGCAACAATTACCAAATTTACCCAAAGAAAATATTTTAACCGAACCTGCCCGCAAAAATACTGCGCCTTGTGTGGCCTATGCTTCCTATAAAATCCACAAGTTAAATCCAAAAGCCATTACCATTGTTGCACCTAGCGACCATTTAATTAAAAAACAAGAAACCTTTGTTAAAGCCATAAAATCATGCTTTGCAAAGGCCGAAAAAGAAGATTGCTTAATTACTTTAGGTGTTAAACCAACTCGTCCTGATACTGGCTATGGTTACATTCAAATAAAAGACAGCGATGTTGTTGAAAACGACAAACGCATTTATAAAGTAAAAACCTTTACCGAAAAGCCCGACCACGATATGGCAAAATTTTTTATGGAAAGTGGTGATTTTTTATGGAATAGTGGCATTTTTATTTGGAGTACGCAAAGCGTAATAAAAGCAATGGAAAGTAGCGACCCCGAATTAGCAAACGTTTTTAAAGAAGGTTGGGACACATACAATACTCTAAAGGAAAAAGAATTTATTAATAAAGCATATACCGTTTGCAAAAACATTTCTATTGATTACAGCGTAATGGAAAAAGCAAAAAATGTGTATGTACGAGCTAGTATGTTTGGATGGAGCGATTTAGGAACTTGGGGAAGCCTTTATACACATATACCTAAAGATAAAAGTCGTAATGCTTTGGTGGGTAAAAATGTAATTACGTACGATAGTAAAAATTGTATTGTGCACGTACCCAACGAAAAACTAGTGGTACTACAAGGATTAGAAGATTATATTGTTGTAGAAAGTGATGGCGTTTTAATGATTTGTAAAAAACAAGACGAACAGCAGATTCGTAATTTTGTAAACGATGTAAAAGTAAATAAAGGCGAAAAATTTGTTTAATTTTTTTATAAAAAATAGTTCAAAAAAAGTTTATATTAAATAAACCGCTCCACCAATACTATTTTTACTTGCACCCGTTACTAAGCTTAAGGTATTTGTTTTTTGTTGCAAACGCAAATAACCTAAAAACGCAAAAATTAAGGCTTCTTTAAAATTTATTGTTTGGGTATTTGGTATTATTAATTTACAATTTGTTTTTTGTGTTAATGTTTGTATTAAATGATTATTAAATGCACCACCACCTGTTAATAACACATTTTTTATATTGTTTTCGTTTAAATTGTTTGCAATAATTTGTGCAATATGCTCTATGCTTGTGGCTAATAAATCTTTTACATCATTTTTATTTTTATCAAAAAAAGGTAAAATTGTATTTTCAAACCACTCTCTACCCAAACTTTTAGCTCCTATTTGTTTGTAAAAAGGCAAGTTATTTAGTTGCACAAGCAAATGCTTATCAATCTTTCCAGCCCCTGCCAAATCACCATTTTCATCATAAACATATCCCATTTTTTGAGCCAAGTAATTTAGCAGCATATTGGTTTCGCAAATATCGTGGGCAACTCTTTGCCCTTTATTATTTTTAAATGATATGTTTGCTATACCGCCTAAATTTAAGCAAGCTTCATAATCAGTAAATAGCAATTCATCACCAATTGGCACTAATGGCGCACCTTGTCCACCAAGGGCAACATCTAAACTTCTAAAATCACAAACGGTACTAATACCTGTTTTGGCGGCTATTGTTGCCCCACAGCCTATCTGCGTGCTAAACCCTAATTGTGGTTGATGAAAAACGGTATGCCCATGGCTAGCAATGGCATTAATAACTATAGAATTATCCTTTAAAAATAGTATTATTTGTTCGGCAATAAATTCCCCATACAAACTATTTAATTTAAAATACTGTTGAGCAGTAGCAATTTTTACGTCGCTTAAGCGCTGTTTCCAAACATCAGAATAGTGTATTGTTTGGGCTTTGATAAGGCTATATACATATTTATTATTAATGGTTTCAAACTCGCAAAGGGCTAAATCTAAGCCGTCGAGAGAGGTGCCACTCATTACCCCTACAATTAATTGTTTAGTTGTTAAATTTTCTCCCAAAATAATTTGCATTTTTAATTGCTACACTGCTAGTAACAAGTTATATTTGCAAGGTACAAAAATAGTATAAATCTAAAAACATAATATATGCAGTTCCAACTTTCCGAAGAGCATTTAATGATACAAAAAGCAGCTCGCGAGTTTGCTCAAAACGAATTAAAACCAGGTGTAATTGAGCGCGACGAGCACCAAAAATTCCCTACCGAACTTATAAAAAAAATGGGTGAATTAGGTTTTATGGGTATGATGGTAGATCCAAAGTATGGTGGTGGAGGAATGGATGCTATTAGCTACGTTTTGGCAATGGAAGAAATTAGTAAGATAGATGCTAGTTGCAGTGTAGTAATGAGTGTAAATAATAGTTTAGTTTGTTGGGGTATAGAAAGTTTTGGTACTGAAGAACAAAAACAAAAATATTTAGTGCCCTTAGCCAAAGGCGAAATAATTGGTGCATTTTGTTTAAGCGAGCCCGAAGCTGGTAGTGATGCTACTTCGCAACGCACTACCGCTATTGATAAAGGCGATTATTATTTATTAAACGGCACCAAAAATTGGATTACTAATGGAAGTACAGCTTCGGTTTACTTAGTAATGGCACAAACCAATGTGGAGGCAGGCCATAAAGGCATTAATTGCCTAATTGTAGAAAAAGGCATGGCGGGTTTTGAAGTGGGGCCAAAAGAAAATAAAATGGGCATTAGAGCTAGTGATACTCACAGTTTAATGTTTACAGATGTTAAGGTGCCAAAAGCAAATCGTATTGGCGAAGATGGTTTTGGTTTTAAATTTGCCATGAAAACGTTAAGCGGCGGGCGTATTGGCATAGCCTCACAAGCATTAGGCATAGCCAGTGGCGCTTACGAATTAGCTTTACAATATAGTAAAGAGCGTAAAGCTTTTGGTAAAGAAATTAGCAAACACCAAATTATACAATTTAAATTGGCAGATATGGCTACAAAAATTGAAGCCGCTCGTTTATTAATATACCGTAGTGCTTGGTTAAAAGATAATCATTTACCAATGGATAAAGAAAGTGCAATGGCAAAAGTGTTTGCCAGCGAAACCGCTATGTGGGTTACTACCGAAGCTGTTCAAATTCATGGTGGATATGGGTATGTAAAAGAATACCACGTGGAGCGTTTAATGCGCGACGCAAAAATTACACAAATTTATGAAGGTACGAGTGAGGTGCAACGTATTGTAATATCTAGGCAATTGTTGGCATAAATATTTTTTAACTGTTCAAAACAATGCAAATCTTTTTTCGCAAAAACTTGCATTAATGTTAAAATTAATTAAATGTAGGTTATTATAATATAATACTTTATATTTGTGTCCAATTCTATAAGTACCTCGCCTATTTTTGTCGGCAGTAAGCATTAAAGCAAGGTATTTTTAGCTTTATGTTTAACTTAAAATTAAAAAAATGACTTTTCAAGAAATTGGTCTTAACGCTGACCTATTAAAAGCGGTAACCGAATTAGGGTTCGAATCTCCTACGCCTATTCAACAACAAACAATCCCTTTATTAAGCGCACAAAAAACCGACTTAGTAGCCCTTGCGCAAACAGGTACAGGTAAAACAGCAGCTTTTGGTTTACCAATGCTTAGCTTAATTAATTGCGACGATAAAAACACTCAAGCATTAATTTTAGCGCCAACCCGTGAATTATGTGTGCAAATTACAAATGATATTAAAAATTATAGTAAATATTTAAAAGGCTTTTCTTGTACTGCCATTTATGGTGGCGCACGTATTGATGGACAAATAAAAGAAATTAAACGCGGTGTGCAAGTTATTGTAGCTACACCAGGGCGTTTAATTGATATGATTGAACGTCGTGTGATAAGCCTTAAAACTGTAAAATTTGTAATTTTAGATGAAGCAGATGAAATGCTTAACATGGGCTTTAAAGATGATTTAGATATTATTTTAAAAGAAACCCCTGCAGATAAAAATACCTGGTTGTTTAGTGCTACAATGCCTCGTGAGGTTGATCGTATTGCTAAAAATTATATGACTAACCCTAAAGAAATTACTACCGGCAAAAAAAATGAAGGTGCTGATAATTTAGAACATATTTATTATTTAGTACAAGGGCGCGACCGCTACTTAGCACTAAAACGTATAGCTGATTATTATCCCGAAATTTTTGGAATAGTATTTTGCCGCACTAAGGCCGAAACGCAAGAAGTAGCGGATGGATTAATTAAAGATGGTTATAGTGCTGATGCTTTACATGGCGATTTATCGCAAAGCCAACGCGATTTTGTAATGAAACGCTTTCGTAGCCGTAGCTTACAAATGTTGGTAGCTACCGATGTAGCAGCACGCGGTATTGATGTTAATGATGTAACTCACGTTATTAATTATAACTTGCCTGAAGATGTTGAAAATTACACTCACCGTACTGGGCGCACAGCTCGTGCTGGCAAAAGTGGTATAGCCATTGCAATTATTACCCCAAAAGATACCAGTAAAATAAAAGATATTGAGCGCATTCTTAAAAAACAATTTGTTAAAAAAGATGTACCCAATGGTTTAGATGTGTGCGAAAAACAACTGTTTAATCTAGTACATAAATTACATAATGTGGAGGTAAAAGATGTTGAAATAGAATCGTTTTTACCAGCTATTTACGAAGAGTTAAAAGACTTAAGTAAAGAAGAATTAATAAAACGCTTTATTAGCGAAGAGTTTAACCGCTTTCACGAATACTATCAAAACGCACCTGATTTAAACATCGTTAAAGGCAGTGTTGATGGTGCTTTTGGAAACGGACGAACCACTCGCTTTTTTGTAAATATGGGTCAAATGGATGGCTTTAATATCAATAGTTTAAAAGATTTTATGAGCGATACGGCTAAGTTACATCCTCGTATGGTATTTAACGTAGATGTAAAAAGTAGCTTTTCGTTTTTTGAAACTGAAAGCAAGTTTGTAGATAATTTTATGGGCATAAATTCGCAAGATGTTGAATTTAATGGTCGTAAAATTAGTTTAGAAGTTAGTAATCGTAAAATGAAAGATGGAGGCGGCGAACGTAAAAGTTACAGTGGTGGTGGAGAACGTAAGAGCTACGGTGGTAGTGGAGGCGGTTACAAAGGTGGCGAACGTAAGAGTTATGGTAGCGGAGGTGGCGGCTACAAGGGTGGCGAAAAACGCGAAGGTGGCTTTAAACGCCCTCGTACTGGTGACGGTGGTTCATCATCAGAAAAAAGTGGCTTTAGCAGAGAAAAATCGTTTGGAGGAAGTAGAGACAAAGATAAAAGTGCGGGTGGCGAAAAGAAAAAATCATTCGGAAAAAGTAAGTTTTAAGTATAAATAAAATACAAACTTTATTAAATGCCTGTCTTTTTAGTTAAGACAGGCATTTTTTTGTTTTAAATATATATTATAGCCTTTAAACTTTGCGTTTTAGGTATATTGTTATATTTTTAATTAAGATTAAGATATGAAATCATCATAATTCAAAAAAGTAAACACAAAATTATAACCAAGTGTATTCACAAACTGTATATAAAGATATAAATACAGTGGCGTATGATGGCTTTGTAAATTATGGTAGTAAATTTTATTTTGTATCTTCAAGGCTTTAATAAAATAAAGGGTTGTATAAATTAATTTATATTTTTTTTGGAGTAATTTTTTTTTCCTGTTCTACTACAGATCAAAAAAATAATCAATCTTCGTATTTAAACTTCCCTACAAAAAAAGATACCAGTATACGGTATGCAAAACGTTTTTCAGTTTCGCAAAACCAACAATTCAAATTAATTTATTTGTTTGGCAATATTGAAATTAATGATACAACGGCGGTTTATATTATCTTAAAAGATTCGACACTCAGTTTAAAAAAAGCAAAAAACGAATTTATTTTTAAACAGTATGTAAAAAAAATTGCATCGCTAAGTAGTGTTTATACCAATATGCTTTATCAACTAAACGAGCTGCAACACATTGTTGCTATTGAAAATAGCGATTATTACTGTAATACAGAGGTTTTAAAAAAAATTGCCAATAATCAAATAATAGAATTAGTTAAAAGCCCAAAAATTGATGTTGAAAGAACAATTAGTTTAAATCCAGATATTATTTTTTCATTCGGGATGGGGAATGATGAAAGTAGTGAAAATAAAAAAATAAACCAAGCCAATATACCTACCGTTTTGTGTTTAGATCATTTAGAGGAAAGCCCTTTAGCCCGTGCCGAATGGATTAAATTTTATGCAGCTTTTGTGGGGAAAGAAACTTTAGCAGACTCTATTTTTAAGGCAGTAGAAAAAAATTATTTAGAATTAAAATTAATTGCGTCCAATACTAAATCACTACCAACTGTTTTTACTGAAATAAAGTATGGCGATGTTTGGTATGTGCCAGCCGGAAAAAGTTTTGCCGCCACATTTTTAAAAGATGCAAGCGCTAGTTATGTTTTTGAAAATAATTTAAAAACGGGTAGTTTAAATTTAAGTTTTGAAGAGGTTTACTCAAAAGCAAAAGATGCTAATTTTTGGTTAAACTTTGCATCGGTAACTAGTAAAAAAGAATTATTAGCTTTTGAGCCACGTTACGCAAATTTTAAAGCCTTTAAAACTGGTAATTTATTTAACAACAATAAAACCACTAATAGTAAAGGATATAGCAATTATTGGGAAACTGGAATACTATACCCAAATAAAGTTTTAAGTGATTTAATTCTAATTTTTCATCCTGAAATTAAAAATTTAATAGAAGCTAATATTGATAAAAGAGAGTTGTTTTATTATAAAAAATTAGAATAAGCGTGTTTAAATCTAACATATCTAAATTTATAATTTTACTTACTCTTTTTTTAGTAGGAGCTTTACTAAGCCTAACTATGGGGGGAAGTCAATCATTTAATGTTTTAGATGCCGACACAAATAATTTTATTTTTTGGCAAATTCGTTTCCCAAAAACAATAACGGCAATTTTAGCAGGAAGTACTTTATCAATTGCGGGTTTAATTTTACAATTAATGTTTCGCAATCCCCTGGCAGGGCCCTATGTATTGGGTATTAGCTCAGGAGCATCATTATTTGTAGCGATTACTTTTTTAGCTGGCAACTCGTTTCACTTATTTTCTAATTATTTTTTTGGCAAAAGCATGGTTGTTATTTCTTCTATTTTTGGAAGTTTAATAATTACATTTTTAATTTTAGCACTTTCAAAAAAAATTAGTAACAATGTAATTTTATTATTAATAGGTTTAATGTTATCACAAATTTGTGGCGCATTACAAGGCTTTTTAGAGTATTTTGCCAACCCAAATAGTTTAAAAGCATTTGTTATTTGGGGAATGGGTTCGTTAGGTGGAACAACTAATTTAGATGTATTAATTTATTCTCCAATTGCAATAATAGGTTTAGTGGCTGTTTTATTTTTTATAAAACCTCTTACCGCATTTTTGTTGGGTGAAAATTATGCTACTAATTCTGGAATTAACTATAGTAAAAATAGATTTTACTTAATTTTAATTTCATCAATATTAACAGGGGTAACTACTGCTTTTTGTGGTCCAATAGCATTTGTAGGCATTGCTGTTCCAATCTTATCGCGAATAATTTTTAAAACATCTAACCAAAAAACACACGTAATAAGCTGTATATTAATTGGCAGTTGCGTTTTATTATTTTCAGATGCATTGTGCCACCACCTTTCAAAAACTGCAATATTGCCAATAAATATGATTACAACTTTTGTTGGAGCCCCATTAGTTATTTACTTACTTTTTAAAAGCAAACAATGGTAAATGGAAACTAAAACGTATATAACGATAAGCGAAGCCACGCTTGGGTATAAAAAAAATAAACAAAATGTTGAGGTTTTAAAAAACATTAATTTGAATTTTAATGCTACCGATTTTATTGGTATTGTGGGTTTAAACGGCACCGGAAAATCAACCTTACTAAAAACACTATGTGGTTTATTAGCACCCTTAAATGGTAACATATATATAAACAATAAAAACTATAATCAGCTTACAACCCTCGAATTAGCAAAACAAATTTCGGTGGTGTTAACCGAAAAAATTTCTGGTTTTAATTTAACTTGTTTCGATGCAGTAGCCATGGGACAATTGCCATACACAAGTTTATTTAATACGTTAACCGCACAAAACTATACTGTAATAAATAATGCTATTGAACTGTGTGGCTTAAAAAATCATCAATATAAATTATTAAACGAATTAAGTGATGGCTTGTTTCAAAAAACAATGATTGCAAAATGCGTGGCTCAACAAACGCCTATTATGTTACTAGATGAACCTTCGGCATTTTTAGATTATGCTAGTAAACACGAGTTGTTTTTATTACTCCAAAAATTTACCATACAACAACAAAAATGTGTTTTAGTAAGTTCGCACGATTTAGATTTAGTGTTAAAATACTGTACCAAACTTTTAGTAGTGAATAATAATTCTGCAGAACTAATCTCTGTTGTAAGCGCACCAAAAAACTCAATTTTTATTGAGTTATCTGGGGGGCATTTTAAGTAACATTACTTTTTTAGTTTATTAACATTTCTTTCTATAAATTTTTCGGTTGGCAATAAGGCTTGTTGTATGCGTTTAGCATATCTAATACTATCTAAAATTTCTTTTTGTTTTTCTTCAACTGCTTTTTTCTGCTCTTCAACTAAAGCATTTGCTGCATTAATTTTATTATATGCGTTTGCGTTGTTTAAAGCTACAGCAATTACAGGGGCTAACGATCGTAATAAAGCAATATTAGAGTTAGAATAAACTTGTTTTATTGTACTTTGAACAGAAAATAAACCAATTACATCTTCTTGAATTATTAAAGGAATAAATATTAATGAATTAGTGTAAATATCTTCCTTGCCATGCAGCTGTGGCCTACCAGATAAATATTGATCACGTTCTTTTTCTTCATCATTAATAATAATTTCTTTTTTATTTTTAATAGCTAAAGCCATGTAGCTATTTGAATGATTTACGGGTATTCTATTAAATTCTACAGGAGCAATTTGCCCTTCTTTTACACAATACCTTACAGATACGTTTTCTTCATCACTATGGTACGAACCAATAATAAAAAAGGGTGCATCCATTAACTTACTAATATTTTGGTAAATTAAATTCATTACACTATTAAGGTTTAGCGTTGAAGTAATTTCGTTACTTATTGTGTTTAAAATTTCTAAATTTTTTAAACTTTCTTTTAATTTTTCTTCAGCTTCTTGCCTAAGATTCACTTCTTTTCTAAAGGAAACATTCCACCCAAAAATAGATATTACTAATAAAATACAACCTGGTATAGTTAAAAATAACCAACCTGGCCAATGCATAAATTTAAATAAGGCACCTAAGCACAAAAATAAAATGGCTAATAAGTCTACTATACTCAACCTTAAAGCAGTTTTAGAAATAATAGATTTTCTTTTTTCGTAACGTGATTTTATTATTAATGGTAAACACCCAAACGAAAACAAAAAAATACTAATAATAGCTTCTGCAGAAGCCCCTGCCCAGTGCATGCCTTTACTAAAAAGACCAAAAAACAAAATAATACAACTAACAATTGAAATAACACGAATTACTTTTTTTCTTTTTTGTGGCAATGAATTATAATAAATAAAACTAAAACTTAGGCAAAAACTAATGATTGGAATTAAAAGCATAGTAATAAATAAAGGCTTAGGTATGCTCTCAAAAACACTTTCAAACGATGTAGTTATTACAATATTATAACTTAAGCCTACTAAACCAAACACAATTAAAAATTTACCAATCTTATTAAGCATATAAAATATTTTAAAAATAATTTGTATACATAAGAAACTTATGTATATTTGTCTTATGTAATTAGCCATAAAAGTATAAAAATTAACTTAAAAGCAAAAAGATAAAATGAATTACTCATCAGAATTAATAAAAGGAACTCTTAAAACCATCGTGTTAAAGCTATTAGCCGATAACAAAAAAATGTATGGTTACGAAATTACGCAAACGGTTAAAGAACAAACCTTAGATAAAATTTTAATTACTGAAGGCGCACTTTATCCAACTTTACATTCTTTAGAGGCGGATGGCTTAGTAACTACCGAAATAGAATTTATTGGGAAGAGAGTTCGTAAATATTATCGCTTAAGCCCACAAGGAAAAATTAAAACAAAAGAAAAGGTAAGCGAGTTGGCCGACTTTATGAATACAATGAAATTTTTATTAAATATAAAAACAAAAACTGTATAAATGTATTGTCTTAGCGATAAACAAATAGATTATATTATCAACGACATTAGTACACGTGGCGTTGAAATGGAGGCGCTGCAGCAAAACCTCCTCGATCATATTTGTTGTATTGTTGAACAAAATCTTGAAGTAGATGGAGACTTTGAGAGCTTCTACCAAAAAACCATAAAAACATTTTACAAAGATGCTTTATGGGAAATAGAAGAAGAAACACTCCTATTATTAACTTTTAAAAATTATTATAAAATGAAAAAAACGATGATAATTAGCGGATTATTTTCCGCAATAACAATGACGGCTGGTCTAATTTTTAAATTTATGCATTGGCCAGGAGCATCACCAATGATACTAATGGGTGTAGCATCCTTGGGTTTAATTTTTTTACCATTAATGTCTGTTTTAAAAACTAAAGAAAAACAGAATAAAAACGACAAATTAATAATTGTATTTGGTGCGGTATTTGGCGTTTTAATAAGTTTTGCAGTGTTGTTTAAAATATTTCACTGGCCTGGCGCAAACATTATGGGGCTTATATCTGTTGCTATTATGTTGTTGGTTTTTACACCACTGTATTATTTTACGGGCATTCGTAATCCCGAAAATAAAACTAATACCATTATGATTACAATTTTATTAGTAATGGGTTGTGGCTTGTTTTTAACCTTAATAAATTTTCGCCCAGGTTTCACAATTGTAAAAGCTTCCGAAAAAATAAACCAACATTTAGAAGAGTGTTATAACTATGCTACACAACAAAATAGTTTAATTTTTAATAAAACTATTATAGATACTTTAACAAACAAAAAAAATAATATCGAACTAAACAAAAAATGTAACGAGTTGTGTAATGCTATAGAGGTAATTAAATTAAACGTATTACAGTTAACCGAACAAAATATAGCTACGGTTATTACGTATAGCGAACTTACAATGCCTGATAATTATGATATTCCAACTAATATTTTATTTGGCGAAAACGCTACGGCTAAACCCCAATTACAAGCTTTAAAAACAAACTTAAATAATTTTAATACATTTATTTTAGAAAATTTTAAGCAAAATAGCGCAATACTTATCAATTTATCAGATATTACAAATACAGACTCTGGATTGCCAGAAACATGGGAAAAATCAAACTATTACCACATGCCTTTAGTGTGTATTTTAAGAAACCTAACCCAATTACAGTTAGAAGTTAGGTTAATAGAATCTAATTGTATGCGCTAATTTTTTTGATTAATTTAAAAACAGTTTACCTTGTAAAATCAGCATTTATTGTTGGTTTTACAAGGTTATTTTTTGTCCAAAAAAATATGTAAATTCGCTTTCCGTTTTTAAAACCTTAATGGTTAAAAATAATATAAAATGAAAAAGTACCCTACATATAGCCAACTTAACTTATCGCAAATAAGTAAAGATATTTTACATTATTGGAAAGAGAAAGACACGTTCGGTAAATCCATTTCCACCCGCGAAGGCAAAACCCCTTGGGTATTTTACGAAGGACCACCAAGTGCTAATGGTATGCCTGGTATCCATCACGTAATGGCGCGTACTATTAAAGATATTTTTTGTCGTTACAAAACCTTGCAAGGTTTTCAGGTAAAGCGTAAAGCAGGATGGGATACTCACGGTTTGCCTATTGAGTTAGGCGTAGAAAAATCGTTAGGAATTACAAAAGAAGATATCGGAAATCCAAACAGTAAAAAATTTATTTCGGTTGAAGATTATAACAAAGCTTGCCGCAAGGAAGTAATGAAATATACCGATAAGTGGGAAGACGTAACGGCGAAGATGGGCTATTGGGTGGATATGAAAGACCCATACATCACCTACGATAATAAATACATTGAAAGCGTTTGGTGGTTATTACAAAATTTAAATAATAAAGGATTATTATATAAAGGCTTTACCATTCAGCCATACTCGCCTGCTGCAGGCACAGGACTATCTTCTCACGAATTAAACCAACCGGGATGTTACCGTGATGTGAAGGATAGAACGGCTGTTGCAATGTTTAAGTTTAATCCTAAGCAAACAATAGAAGATAAAAAAGCGCAAATATCAAATGTTTTAAATATTGGAGAAGGTTGGTCGAATGATGCTTATGTTTTAGCTTGGACTACTACACCATGGACATTGCCGTCTAATACAGCTCTAGCAGTTGGAGGCAATATTAATTATGTTGCTGTTAGAACATTTAACCAACAAGGGACAGGAGAAAAAATAACAGTTATTCTCGCAGAAGATTTAGTTGGAAAATATTTTGCAGATAAGAATTCAGAATTGAAATTAGATGACTATAAACCTGGGGATAAAAACATTCCTTTTTTTATAGAAGAAGTTAAGTACACAGGATTTCAATTAGAAGGATTGTGTTACGAGCAACTGCTACCATTTGTACAACCAACAGATGGCGATGCGTTTAAAGTAATTATAGGCGATTTTGTAACTACCACCGATGGTACAGGTATTGTACACATTGCGCCAAGCTTTGGTGCCGATGATTTTAGAGTAGCCAAGCAAAACGGAATTGGTTCATTAACTCTGGTTGATAAACGCGGACGTTTTTTGCCAGAAATAAAAGATGGGATATTTTTGTATGGCGAAGAATATGTAAAAGAAGCCTACAATACAGATGCTGAAAAACAAATTGAATTTGAAAAACAAAAACAAATTTTAGAAGCTTCTGGAAAAATAAAAGAATTAAAAACTTACTTAAGTGTTGACGAACGTATTGTTTTAAAATTACAGGAAGAAGGTAAATTATTTAAAAAAGAAACCTACGAGCACAGTTACCCACACTGCTGGAGAACGGATAAACCTGTTTTGTATTATCCGTTAGATTCGTGGTTTATTAAATCAACAGCGGTAAAAGACCGTATGATTGAATTAAATAAAACAATTAACTGGAAGCCCGAAGCTACTGGAACTGGGCGTTTTGGCAATTGGTTAGAAAATTTAAACGATTGGAATTTATCACGTTCGCGTTTTTGGGGTATTCCAATTCCTATTTGGACAAGCGAAGATAAATTGGAACAAATAGTGATTGGAAGTGCTGAAGAATTAAAAAATCAAATTGATAATTCAGTTGCTAAAGGCTTTATGGCAGAAAATCCATTAAGCAAATTTGTTTCTGGAAATTTTACAGCAGAGAATTATAACACCTTTGATTTGCACAAGCCTTATGCAGATAATATTATATTAGAAAAAAATGGAAAAAAATTATTCCGCGAACCAGATTTAATTGATGTCTGGTTTGATAGCGGCGCTATGCCTTATGCACAAGTTCATTATCCATTTGAGAACAAAGAATTAATTGATGATAGAAAATACTATCCCGCAGATTTTATTGCTGAAGGTGTTGACCAAACCCGTGGCTGGTTTTTTACTTTGCACGCCATTGCCGTTATGAATTTTGATTCTGTGGCCTATAAAAATGTTGTATCCAATGGATTAGTGCTTGATAAGAACGGAAACAAAATGAGTAAGCGTTTAGGTAACGCCGTTGATCCTTTTGAAACTATTGAAAAATATGGTGCTGACGCCACACGTTGGTATATGATTGCTAACGCTGCACCATGGGATAATTTAAAATTTGATGTAGAGGGTATTGCCGAAGTGCAACGTAAATTATTTGGGACTTTGTATAACACGTATGGTTTCTTTGCTTTATATGCAAACGTTGATAATTTTGTGGTTGATGTAAATAGTACGCTAAATGTTAGTAACCGTTCGGAATTAGACAGATGGATTTTATCAAAATTAAATTCATTAGTAAAAGATGTAACCGAACAATACGAAACGTTTGAGCCACATAAAGCCGCACGTTATATTGAGGAGTTTGTTGACGAACATTTAAGTAACTGGTATATTCGTTTATCTCGCCGCCGTTTTTGGAAAGGTGATATGAGCGAAGATAAAAAAGCCGCTTACGAAACCTTGTATGAATGTTTAAATACCTTATCACAATTAATGAGTCCAATTGCACCATTTTTTTCCGATTGGTTGTATCAAAACTTAAACGATGTTTCTCATGTCACGCTGAGCGGAGTCGAAGCGCATATCGATTCGGTTCATTTAACTAATTATCCAAAAGTAAATGTTGAACTTATTAATTTGCGTTTAGAAAAACGTATGGAATTGGCTCAAAAAATTTCTTCAATGATTTTATCTATTCGTAAAAAAGAAAATTTACGTGTTCGTCAGCCATTGCAAAAAATTCGTATTCCTATTTTAGATAAAGAAATTCAAGCAGATATTGAAGCCGTTAAAGAATTAATTTTAAGTGAAGTAAATGTTAAGGAAATTGAATTTGTTACTCCTGAAGAAGCACACATTATAAAAAATTTAAAACTTAATTTTAAAACCTTAGGTAAAAAATGTGGTAAACACATGAAAACCGTACAGGCTTATGCCAATGATAATGGTGCTTTAATTATCACTGAAATTGAAAAAATAGGCTTATTTAAGCTAAATATTGAAGGCGATGAAATAATTTTAGAAAACGAAGATGTAGAGATTATTCCAGTAGATATTCCAGGCTGGAAAGTAGCTAACAGTGGCGCTATTACAGTAGCTTTAGACATAATTTTAACCGAAGAACTAAAAAACGAGGGATTGGCCCGCGAAGTTGTAAATCGCATACAAAACCTACGAAAAGAGAGCGGTTTAAACGTTACGGATAAAATTTTAGTAAAAATTCAACAAAATGACCAATTAGATAACGCAATAAAAAATAATTTAAGCTATATTTGTAATGAAACCTTAACGGGCGATTTGCAATTGGTAGCTACTTTATTAACCACAAACGCTAATACTATTGAGGTTGACGAATTAATAACAACACTAATATCCATCGAAAAATTAAATTAACATGGCTAAAAAAATAGATAAAAAAAAGATTGCAAAAGCCAAGCCTGTTGCAAAATCAGCAAAAAAAGTAAGTAAACCTGTAGCAAAAAAGGTTGTGGCGAAGCCTGCAAAAAAAATAAGTAAACCCGCACCAAAACCTGCTACTAAAAAAGTAACAGCAAAACCTGTTGCTAAAAAAATAGATAAAAAATTGACAAAATCTGCACCAAAAAAAGTAACTAAACCCGTTGCTAAGAAAAAAGAAGAACCAAAAAAAGTAACCAAGTCAATTGTAAAAATAGCAAGTAAACCAATTGATGCCATAGCTAAAAAAGGCGCTAAACCTGGTAAAAAATCAAAAAAATCAAGTAAAAAAGGCAAAAAGGGAGATGATTCAGAAGATGATGATTTGCCAGCCGAAGAAGATGATGATAGTGATGTGGATGTAAAAGACGATTACGAAAAAAACGAAGATGACGATATTGTTGCTGATGTAGAATTAGATGAAGTTGGATTAGTTGATTTAGAAGGTGCTGGACCACCAGAAATTGATGAAGATGAAGACGAGGTTCCTGAAAAACGTGGCCGTGGCCGTCGCAAAAAAAATGACGGTAAATCAAGCGGCGGAAGTATGGAAGCCTATATTCGCAATCGCCCATTACAAATAGATATCAATAGAGTTTTAATTAAAAAAAGTTTAGAGGCAGCTCCAAAACCATTTATAAATACTGATGATAAACGTAGCCGTTATGCTGATAAAGAATTAGCGGAGTTTAAAGCATTAATTTTAGGTAAACTAAAAGAAGCACAAACCGATTACGATTTATTAAAACAAACACTTAGTAATGAGGATGATCACGGTACCGACGACACCTCTCCATCATTTAAATTACTAGAAGATGGAAGCGATGTAATGAGTAAAGAAGAAACTGCTCAATTAGCCCAACGCCAAGAAAAATACATTGTTAATTTAAAAAATGCCTTAGTGCGTATTGAAAATAAAACCTATGGTATTTGTCGTGTAACGGGCAAATTAATTCCAAAAGAACGTTTACGTTCTGTGCCTCATGCTACTTTGGGTATTGATGCTAAATTAAATCAGTAATTATTTAAAAAAATAAGCGAACAAAAAAACCTTCTTAATTTTTTAAGAAGGTTTTTTTGTAAGTATCACTAAAGTATAATCTTCAGTAAAACAGCAATATGAAAGATATTACCATTAAGAAAGACATTGAATTACTTATAAATACTTTTTACGATAAATTACTTCAAAATCTCGAAATGAAGACGGTGTTTGAAGGTATTGATTTTAAAAGTCATGTACCACAAATTGTACACTTTTGGAGTTTTATATTGTTAGATGAAGAGGGTTATAAAACAAATGTATTTGACAAACATGTTCACTTACCTATAAAACTTCACCAATTTAATATTTGGCTAAATACATTTATTGCTACTATTAACGAGTTATTTGAAGGCGAAAAAGCCGAGTTGGCAAAACAACGCGCTACAGTGCTAACACATACATTTAAAAGCAAATGGCAAAAAATTAAAGAAGAATAACTTATAAATAAATCAATTTAGTATTAGTTTTAACACATTTTTGTGCATAATTTAAAACCACATAACCTAATAATTACGTATAATAACTACCTTTGTTATACTAAATGCACATTAAACTTTATCACATATTTATAAAAAAAATAAGTCTAATTTTAGCTTTATTATTTTGTTTTAATTACAGTTTTTCACAAGATGTTACAGTTGATTTTGAAGGCAAAATATCTAACGATAATGTTAACCTCTCTGAAGCCATTGTGCAAGTAATTCAAAACGGTAAAGTGCTCACCTCGTTTAAAACGGATAAGGACGGAAGTTATAATGTTTATCTTCCTTTGGGTGGCGATTATATTATTTCGGTTACCAAAAAAGATTATGTAAAAAAATACTTTAGCATAAGTACCACAGGAATTCCGGCAGATAAAGCAAAAAATAAATTTCCTATTATTGAAGCAAATGTAGATTTGTTTAAATATTACGAAGGTGTGGACTACTCATTGTTTAATCAACCCGTAAATAAATATTTTTATAATAGTAAAAAAGATAATATTGATTACGATAAATATTATTTAAACGATATGATTGCGGCAATGAAAGAAATTAAAAAGGCCGAAAGAGATGCTATACGATTAGCGCTTCAAAAAAATAAAGCTCAGCAATTAGAGGCACAAAAACTAGCGAATCAAAAAGCCGAAACGGATAAGCTAGCCGAAGAAAAAAAGATGCTGGAAGAACGATTAGCATTTGAAAATGAAATGTTAAAAAAATTGGAATTAGAATCTAAAAAAATTGCTTCAGCTAAAGCCAATACAAAAAAAAATGAAATAAAAAACGATATTAAATTAAACATTTTAGTAGCTGATGCTACCGTAAGTAAAAAAATAATTGAAAAAAAAATTAATGATTTATTGCTAAAATACAAACCTGGGGTTACCGAAGAAAAAATAGAAGGCGATGGGATAATAATTATTAAGCGCGTAGTTGTTCGCGACCAAGAAGCGTGGGTATATGAAAAGAAAATTTTTAATTGGGGGGGCATTTCATATTTTAGAGATAAACAACCTATTACTGCCAGTACTTTTGAGCAAGAGACCTCAAAAGGACTTTAGTTTTTTATACCAAATACCAATTTGCTGAGTAGCATTTTTTACAAAATTTAGTTAATACAATTAAAATAAAATTTAATGAAAAAAATAAAAGTAGCCATAAACGGTTTTGGAAGAATAGGTAGAATGTATCTTCGAAATGCGATTAACAATCCTAATATTGAAATTGTTGCCATTAATGATGTTACAGATACCGCTACCTTGGCGCATTTATTAAAATACGATTCCGTACACCGTGCTTTTGATGGTACAATTAGTGTACAGCAAAATAATTTAGTGGTTAATGGACATACTATTAAAATTACAAATAGTAAAGACCCCGCCTTATTACCCTGGAAAGAAAACAATGTTGATATTGTCATTGAATGCACAGGTCTTTTTATAGATAATGAAAGTTTAAAAAAACATATATTCGCAGGCGCAAAAAAAGTAATATTAAGCGCTCCAGCAAAAGATGATGATATTAAAACCATTGTGTTGGGTGTAAATGATGCGCTGCTTAATGCACAAGATATAATTGTATCTAACGCAAGTTGCACAACAAACTGTGCTGCGCCAATGCTTAAAGTATTAGAGCAATTTGGTATTGAAGAGGCTTATATTACAACCGTACACTCCTATACCAATGACCAACGCATACACGATGCCCCACACAAAGATTTACGACGAGCAAGGGCAGCTGCGTTAAGCATTATCCCTACTTCAACAGGGGCGGCCAAAGCAATTACAAAAATATTCCCACAACTAGAAGGTAAAATAGGAGGTTGTGGTATGCGTGTGCCTGTGCCCGATGGCTCGCTTACGGATATCACCTGTGTACTAACTAAAGCTCCAAGTGTTGAACAGATAAATACTGCGTATAAATTGGCGGCACAAACACATTTAAAAGGTATTTTAGAATATACCGAAGACCCAATTGTAAGTGTAGATGTTATTGGCAATCCACATAGTGTTTTATACGATGCGGAATTTACAAGCATTGTAGGCAACTTAGTAAAAATTATTGGTTGGTACGATAATGAATGGGGTTATAGCAATCGCTTGGTTGATTTAACTTTAAAACTACAACAAGTAACATAAACCATATATAAGTTTAAGGCTTTTTTATTTTGGTAATGGTTTTATTTCCCCGCTATTTAAATCGTAAACAAGCCATTCGTTTTTTAGTTTAATTAATAATTCATTTGAGTTTTGTAATTTAACTTCGGTAGCATTTAATATTTTTTCAGCTTTAGTATTTATGTTATAAACAATATAATATTCGTTAGGTTCAAAAATTTTGTGAATAATAAATTTTTTTGTAGCTAAATCTATATGTCGCCTAAAACTATTTATTTTTTTTCCATAATAATCATACACATCGTCGTTTATCCCCGCATTAATGCCACTTGTACAGGTAATTATTAAAGAGTCGGTTGTGTTTATTTTTATGCCAGAGTAATTAAAATCAATTATTATTTTTTCTTTTAAATTAATTAAGCCAGTTAATATTTGTCCAGTTATTTGTTTTTCTTCTACAATTAAAAAATTTGGTTCGCTACTAAAAGCTATGTTGTGATAGCCATTAAAAGTAATTTGATTAAAATTTTTATCAATTAAATATTTTTTACTTTTATGCGTAACAATAAAATAGTTTGTATTATCATACAATTCTTTAGCGCTATTTTTACTTAACGAAAAAACACTGCACGTATCTTTAGTGTCAGTTTTTATGCTTAAGGGTTTGTTATTA
The DNA here is from genome assembly GCA_025363015.1 of Bacteroidota bacterium. GTDB lineage: Bacteria > Bacteroidota > Bacteroidia > B-17B0 > Aurantibacillaceae > Aurantibacillus. The sequence continues at coordinate 48,994 of JANYEQ010000006.1, read as the reverse complement.
AAATTTAAATAGTTACACGTGTAAACGGTTGTAAATGCCTTTATAAATTTATTAGTTGAGGCAATTTTCGTTTTATTACAAGCTAAACAGGCCTTAGTATTAATATCAAAATTTAAAACTGTATCGTATACCGCATTAATAATTATTTTATCTGATTGCTTTATACCCCACTTTGTGCCAGTTTTAAATGGCAGCGTTTGTGCTGTAAGTGTTGAAATAAAAAAAATAATATATAATAATTTATTCAAAATTATAAAAAATTAATAATGTGTTTGCATACTTCGGGCACATGCTCTAAATTTAAAGTATGACCAGCACTTTTTATAATTTCGAATTTAGAGTTTTTAATATGTAAATGTACTTCATTTGCCAAATGTACTGGCAGCAATAAGTCTTTCTCGCCCTGTATAATAAGCGTTTGTGCAGTAATTTTTTCTAACTCTTTTCTAAAATCTTTTCGCTCTTTAGTAGCACGCATCAAATTAAAAATAGCGTCTTTATTTTGATTTAAATCCTTACGAGATTCTTTCATTAACTCAATAGGTATTATCGGTTTCGAAAAATAATTTTCGCTTAGTACACTGGGCAACATAATATCTAACATTAAATTGTAGCCACCAAACTCTAAGGCGCGCCACCAACTTAACTCAATCGCCTCGTAATAAGGCGTTTTATGAGCAAAGGTTGATACTAATATTAATTTATTTAATTGTTGCGGATATAAAACCGCAAAATGCTGGGCCACCAAACTACCATAGGACAAGCCGATAACGGTGGCTTTATTAATTTTTTCAATGTTTAGAATGGTACTAACGTCTTGTGCGTGTGTATCAAAATTTCGCCAATCCGCATTTTTGGCACTTTGCCCCTGAAAAATAAAATCAATTAAAATAAGTTTATATTTTTCTTTAAAATAGGGCAATACAAAGTACCACGATACGGTAGATTGTGTTAGCCCGTTTAAAAATACCAACGTCTCTTGACCTTGCAAGTTGCCTTGCACGTCGTAATAAACATCTAAATTGTCTATGGTTTTGCAAATCATATTATAGGTAATTAAATTGTACTTTGTTTTTTTCAACCAACAGGCTAGCTGTTTTTCCTATGTAAATAGCCATATTTTTTTCAATATGTCCTGAAGGAAAACCAAAACAAACAGGGTAATTATATTCTTTTACAGTATCTAAAATAATTTCTTCAGCTGTTTTTCCAAATGGTATAGCATTATCCTTCATGTCACTCATACCACCAACAATAAGTCCTTTAATGTTTTTTAACTTTCCACTACGTTTTAATTGCAACATCATTCTATCAATATGATATAATTGCTCGTCTAAATCTTCTATAAATAAAATTTTATTTTTTGTGTTTAAATCATCAATACTCCCACTTAACGCATATAGTAAAGATAAATTCCCTCCAACAATTTGAGCTTGGGCAGTACCTATTTTGTTCAATTTATTTTTTGGTATAAAATAATTTACAGCTTCGTTAAATAATAATTTTTTTATAGAAGTTGTAGCTATTTTGTTTTTAGGAAACTGAAACGCCATTGTGCCATGAATACAGGCAATGTTTAATTTTTGTAATCGGCTGTGAATAACAGTGGTATCGCTATAACCAATCAACCATTTAGGATGTTTTTTTAAGGGAGAAAAGTTTACGGAATCAATTATTCTTAAAGTACCATAACCTCCGCCCGCAATTAAAATGGCTTTTGCACCTTTATGATTTATGGCCCATTGCAAATCGTGTGTTCGTTCCGCATCAGTTCCTGCAAATTGATGATGTGTTTTAAAAAGGTTTTCCCCAATTTCAACAACTAATCCCCAATTTTTTAAAATAGCAAAAGCCGGCAATAGTAGCTCTTTGTTTCTTGCTCTTGCGGTACCAATAACTAGTATGGTATCACCTTTTATTAAATAGGGTGGCACAATCATTAGTGTTTTTTCTTTTTTAGTTTTTTTCTTTTTTTATCTTTTTTCTTTTTGTCCTTCAAACCCTTTACATCTTTATCTTTCTTTTTAATATCTTTTTTGTTTAACAACTTATTTTTTTGTTGGTAAGCAATGTTTTTTAAATTCTCTTCGTAGCGTGCATTTAAAGGTTCATTTTCAACTTTTACATGAAACCAAATTTCTCCGCTTTTTATGCGATAAATTTGCATTTGCGATACACCAAATTTTTTGGCCAGTTGCGCATAAGATAAATTACGTTTTGGATCCCAAATCATTTTTTTTAATTCAACAACGCTTTTTTCATTTAATACCCTGTTGTGTACACTTTTGGTAAATGCCTTTTTTTTGCGTGCTAATAATGTATTTGGACTTTTATTACTGTGTGCTCTGTGTTCTTTAGGTGTTACCCATTTTAAATTACTGGCGCTATTATTTGTATAATCATAATCTTTGTGAATAATCATACTTTGTTTAGCGTTTGATTTTTTGACAAATGCTGTGGCTACAATTTTTGCAAGGGATAATGAATATGCTGTTTTGCCAACTCTTATTTTATGGCGGACATTGCCATTTTTAATTTTCTTAACGCGCACTTCTACCTCGCCTTTTGGCTTTTTAATACCGTAAAGTCCACTAGAAGAAACTATTAAAGGTAAATTTGTTTTTTTAGAATTTACCAAAACCGATTTCCAAATTTCGTTATTTTTACCCATCGTTAAATATAATTTTTATACTATCTTTATACAAAATTAACATTATAAATTACATAACTGCAAACCGTTAGTATAATTTTAAACCAACAATTTGTAATTTAATAATATGACAAAATATAAACGTACGCTTGTTACCGCAGCTTTACCCTATGCCAACGGGCCTGTTCATATAGGGCATTTGGCTGGTTGCTATTTACCAGCCGATATTTATGTAAGATATTTACGAAGTATTGGCCACGATGTAAAATTTGTTTGTGGAAGTGATGAGCATGGTGTGCCAATTACTATTAAGGCTAAAAAAGAAAATAGTACACCACAACAAGTGGTAGATAAATATCATAAAATTATGGGCGATGCCTTTAATGAATTTGGTATTTCGTTTGATGTTTATTCGCGCACTTCCTCTAAAATTCATCATCAAACTGCTTCTGATTTTTTTAGTACTTTATACAATAAAGGTAGTTTTACCGAACAAATTACCGAACAGTATTTTGATGAGACAGCAAACCAATTTTTAGCAGATAGATACATTACGGGCACCTGTCCAAAGTGCGCTAACCCCAATGCTTATGGCGACCAATGCGAAAAATGTGGTAGCACTTTAAACGCTACAGATTTAATAAACCCAAAGTCGACGTTAAGTGGCAACAAACCAATTTTAAAAGAAACAAAAAATTGGTTTTTGCCTTTAGATAAATTACAACCCAAAATAAAAGAATATATTGAACAACATAAAGATTGGAAAGCCAATGTTTATGGGCAATGTAGGAGTTGGATAGAAAGTGGTGATGGATTACAACCAAGAGCCATGACACGTGATTTGGATTGGGGTGTCGCCGTTCCAATAAAGGGCGCAGATGGAAAAGTATTGTATGTTTGGTTTGATGCGCCTATTGGCTACATTAGCGCTACAAAAGAGTTGTTGCCAAATAATTGGGAAGATTATTGGAAAAAAGATGATAGCCGTTTAATACATTTTATTGGAAAGGATAATATTGTATTTCACTGCATTATTTTTCCAGCGATGTTAATGGAACATGGCGAATTTATATTAGCAGATAACGTTCCTGCAAACGAATTTTTAAATTTAGAAGGGGATAAAATCTCTACCTCACGCAATTGGGCAGTATGGTTACACGAGTATTTACAAGAATTTAAAGGACAGCAAGATGTATTGCGTTACACGTTGTGCGCTAATGCACCAGAAACAAAGGATAATGATTTTACGTGGAAAGATTTTCAAACAAAAAACAATAGTGAGTTGGTGGCTATTTTTGGAAATTTTATAAATAGAACATTAGTTTTAACGCATAAATTTTACGAAGGCAAAGTGCCAATTGCTACAAATTATACCAAAGAAGATTTACTAACCCTAGAGGAATTGGCAAGCGCTCCTCAAAAAATTAGTAAAGCCATTGAGCAATTTAAATTTAGAGAAGCCATTACCGAATGGATGAATGTTGCCCGAATTGGAAATAAATATTTAGCAGAAACAGAACCTTGGAAGCTTATTAAAACAGATGAAGAGCGTGTTAAAACCATTATGAATATTGCACTTCAGATTTCTTGCAATTTGGCAATATTAGCCGAACCTTTTTTGCCATTTACATCTAAAAAACTATTTGGTTTATTAAATATTCAACCATTAAATTGGAATGCCGCCTTACAAACATCTAATATTCATAGCGGACACATTATTAATAAAGAAGAATTATTATTTGCAAAAGTAGAAGATGATTCTATTCAATTACAACTAAATAAACTACAACAAAGCAAACTAGATAATGCCATTCCTGCCACAATAAAAGAAATTAAAGTCGAAACAACTTTTGATGACTTTACAAAAATGGATATTAGAACAGCTACAATTGTTGCTGCTGAAGTCGTTCCAAAAACAGATAAATTATTAAAGCTTACCTTAGATACGGGTATAGATACACGTACTGTAGTTAGTGGTATTGCCACCTATTACAAGCCGCAAGACGTTATAGGACAAAAAGTATGTTTATTAGCTAATTTAGCCCCTCGTAAAATAAAAGGTATTGAAAGCCAAGGAATGATTTTAATGGCAGAAAATGCCGATGGCGAATTAAGTTTTATATCCCCAACCAAAATACAAATTAACAATGGTAGCGAAGTTAAATAAGATTTTATTTTTGTGTATTTTTTTTTTAATACATCAATTTTCTTTTTCGCAAAGTGATGCCGTAGCTACAGATTATAGCGATTATAAAGACCCAAAGCAATTTGAAAAATATGCTAAACGCCGAAATGTGATAAGCGCTTGGCAAATACATCAGTTTAAAACAGGTGCCTTAGTGGTACGTTTAAAAACAAATAAAAAACTAATTGACGCTTTAACACAACAGGGAAATACAAAATTAGCACAGCAAAAACTATTGGAACAATATGCTATTAATAAAAATACAATGATTGCTTTTATTGATAATTTCAAGTTTTGTAAACTTTATTTTATATATAGTAATAGTAGCGATAGCCTATTAAATGGGCATAGAACAAATATTTTTTTAGATACAAATATGACGGTTAATCCAACAATTGAGTTGAAAGAAAATTTTTATTTATTGGCAGATAAAGATAATGTGTATAATTCATCTATTGGGTTTATTAAAGAAGATTCGGCTAAATATGAAACAGAAAAAGGGAATATAGGAAATGAAATGGCCTTTGTTTTAAAAAATAAATTTGGGCACCAATTAAAAAAACCTTTTCCGTACTTTATTAAAAATTACATGAGTGTTAAGTCAATCTCTGGTTCTGAATTTGATTTTCCAATTAATATATATCAAAATACAAACGGTAGTATCTTCGTTTATTTTGTAGTAAATAAATATTTTTTATTTGAACAACAGGAAATTAAAGATAGAAAGCGTAAAGCAGTAGTATTAAGAGAAACCGAAACTACAAAAATTGTTGTTGTAAAAAAACAGTTTTTATATGAACAACTAGCAGTATCTATTCAGCAATTAGATGAAAATTTAAGGCAATATTTTCAGTTATCGCCACTGCCTTCTCAGGGCGAATTAAATGACCCTTTAATAAAACCTTTTTTGTATTAGTTAAACGCCTAACCAGTTTTTAGCAGATAAACCTAAAATTTTTTCTTTTTCTAAAGTACTTATGGGCGCCGTACGTACTAATTCGCCAGGGATGGCTTCGCCTAACGGAAAAGGGTAATCGCTACCTTGTAAAATTTTATCGGCACCAACCATATCAATAATGTACTGTAATAATTTATGATCGCACACGTGACTATCTACCCAAAATTTACCTAAATATTCTTTTGGATTAATGGGGTTATCTATTGCAACCAAGTCTGGCCTACACTCCCAACCATGTACAATACGACTAAGTGTTGGTAAAAAAGAGCCGCCACCATGTGCAAAACACACTTTAAGATTTTTATATTTTTCGAAAATACCACCAAAAATAAAACTACAAATAGCACGGCTAATTTCGGAAGGCATACCTACCAACCAAGGTAGCCAATACTTTGTCATGTGTTCTTGCCCCATCATTTGCCATGGGTGAATTAAAACGGCCGCATTTAATTTTTCGCAGGCTGCAAAAAATTCGTCAAACTGCGTTTCACTTAAATTTAAATTATTTACATTACTACCAATTTGTACGCCTTTAAAACCATTTGCCATACAGCGTTCTAACTCATTAATGGCAAGTTGCGTATCTTGCATAGGCACAGTTGCCAAACCAATAAACTTATTAGGAAAGTTAGAAACCGTAAGTGCAATATCATCGTTTAAAAATTTACTTACCTCTAAGCAATTTTTTGCTTTTGCCCAATAACTAAACATTACGGGAATGGTGCAAATAACTTGCATATCCGCTTTGTGCTGTACCATTTCTTGTATGCGAATCTCCGCATCCCAACAGTTGGCTAAAATTTCTCTAAACTTTACATCGCCTTGCATCATCCACGCTTTGCCTTCTTGGTGATGGTTTAGTTGAATAAAGTCGCCATAGCCAAACTGCTTTTTAAAATCGGGAATATGCTTGGGTATAATGTGAGTGTGAGTATCTATTGTAAACATGGTATAAATTTAAGTATAAATTTTTTGCCAAAATTAATTTATACAATCAGTTATTATTTTAATTCATTTAATTTTATTAATGCTTTTTGAGAGTAAAATTCAGCATCTTCTACAATTTGTTTTAGTTGCGTTTTTGCCTCGGTAATATTACCCAATTCTATTAAACAGAGGGCATTGTAATATTGCGCTTCTTGTAAAAATGCATTGTTTGGGTTTGTAACACAATCTTCAAACTGTTTTTTTGCTTCGCTAAAATTATTTTTATTGTAATAACACATTCCATAATAAAATTTACAATTAATATCTTCTTTATTGTATTCCCAAAGCGTATTTAATAAATTCATACATTGGTTGTAATTTGCTTTTTTATAATACAACATAGCTTCGGCAATGGCTTCATGTAGGTAATAATTCGCAGTTTGTTTTAGGGGCTGATGATTTATATCTTTTAAAGTGGAATAGTTTGCCGATACCCCAGAACTGTTGGGAAATAAAATTTGCTCATTTTTTTTAAAATATAACAAACTATAATTTGTAATTTTTAAATCGTGAAGATAAATAATAGAAGCATTTGGAATATATTTTATTTTGGCAGGATTCAAATTTTTATCACTTAAGGTTGTAATAACTAATGGTTGAATAGTGTTAACGCTAATGGAATCGTAACTATTTGTAGTTGAAATTAATGAATCAACAAGCGTTGTTTTTTTGGGATTTATAAAGTTTTCGTGCTGCAGTTTTACAGTGTCTAATAAAATAATTTGGTTAATCTTTTTAGGCGTTGTAGTTGCGGTATCTTTAAAAACAAAATTGTTTTTTGAAGCAACATTTTTTGGCTGATTATATAATGTAAAAAAACAAGAAATTCCTATAAAAACACCTACCACCAAACTTATAAAACTAAAGTACAGGCCGTTGTTATAACTAAAAGTTTTACTCTTTATTTTTAAACGTAGTTCATTTAAATCAGCATCAGTAACAGTAGTTTTTTCAAAACCTAAGTTAGCTAAGTACTCTAATTCATCTATATGTTTATTATTAGGTTGCATGTTTAGTAGAGTTTTGTTTTTGTTCAATTAATAATTTTAAATTTCGTTTACCATTTTGTATGTAGCTTTTAATTTCGTTTAAACTTAATGCTGTTTTTATACTTATTTGTTGGTACGAAAGGTTTTGTAAATAAAATAACTCAACACATATTTTCTGATTTTCTTTTAATAAGGGCAAGCATTCTTTCATATAATCTAATAATACATCATTGTTTATACTGTTAATTTTTTCTTCCTCTAAATAGCTTGTTGAAGTTATTTCAAAATCTAAATATTTTTCGCTTACAAAATGTTTGTTTTTATTTTTTCGTAATTCACTAATGCAATAATTTCGTACTACAAAACTTAACCACGCCTTAAAATTCTTTACTTCCGATTTTCTAAGCTCTATTATTAGTTTTTCAAAAATTTGCATAACCATATCTTTGGCTACATCCTTATCTTTAAAATAAAAAAGGCAAACGCCAAACACTGTTTTTACATATTTTTCAAACAAATCGCCTACCAATGCTTTATTGCCTGTAACGTAATATTCACGGGTAATTTCTTCATCAGTATTAAACTGTTTTTTTTTAAATAACCACATAAAAAGGTATTTGTATTATTAAGACGATAAGATTTAATTTTTCCATAAAATTAATTTTTTTTATGGAATTAGTTTTGTCTTTCGTCTTATTTGTGAAAGCGCTTCAAAACAACAACTTAAATACTAACCTTATAAAAAAACAGAAATCATGAAAAAATCAATTTTAAAAATAACAAGCTTACTAATTGTATTCGTTAGTACAACATTTAATACACAGGCCCAAACGGGCTATGGCGAAATTAGAGGCATTGTAAAAGATACCGAGTTTGAGCCTGTACCTTTTGCAACTGTGAAGATTACACAAGGTAATTTTTTGGTAGGAGGCACCACTACTGATGCCGAAGGGAAATACAAATACAAGCCCTTAAACCCTGGCACTTACGAAATGGTAGTATATGAAGCCGGACACCAAACCCAACCCATAAACAAAATTACCGTAATGCCAAATGAAGCTACATATGTAGATGTAAATTTGGCTTTAAATACATTTTCAGAAGTTGTTGTAACCGCAAAAGCCTATGATTACACAAAATCAGGGGTTGATAAAACGATGTACACTTTTGTAAGCATTGATGCTAAAGATTTGTTAAAGCTTTCGGGGTTTTCGGCTGGAGATATTAAGGGTTCGTTAGTGTCGTTAAAATCAGACGTGGTAGAAGATCAAAATGGCGATGTGCACGTGCGTGGTTCGCGTGGAGATGCGACGGCTTATTATGTGGATGGGGTTAGAACTTTGGGGGCAAACACCATCCCAAATTTATCGATAGAAAATTTAACTTTTTTTAGTGGTGGTGTACCCGCTATGTATGGTGATTTAACTAGCGGCGCAGTAATTGTTACTACCAAAAGTTATTTTACAGGCATACGCGATAAAAATATAAGATTAGCACAAGTGCGTGAAAAAATAGTTGACGAAAAAGCAAAACAAAAAGCCAAACAAGACGAAGAAAAACGCAAAAAAGAAATTGAAGACGAAAAAAAATTAAAAGTAGATTAGTAGTTTATTGTTTTACTCCCTTTATTGGCTATGGCTAATAAGGGGGTAACTTTTAAATAATTCCAACGTCTAAAACCTTTACCCAGCCTTCGTTGCCATTATCTAATTTAATTAAAAGCCAATCGCCATTGTTTTCTACTACTCTAATTTTTGTGCCTTCGTGTAAACTAAATTTGCTTGATGCCGAAACAGTAGGCTCGTTCATTATTTTAATTTCTTTAGTAGTAATAATTGCAAATTTATTTTCACTTTTTGATTTTAATGCCGAATAGCCTAAAGCATAAGTAACGGCAAAGGTAATTAGCAATAAACAACTTAACGTAAAAGCAAAACGCTTTACGCCAATACTTTTAGAGCTTACAAACACAAAAAATAAAACACAGGCTACACCCAACGTTAAAATGCTAAACCAAGCCCAGCTTTGGGTTGTAAACGACGATAATACATTTGATTTAACAGCACTGATAAAAAAATTTTCTTTAGCGTCAATTTTATCAACGGTTTTTGCAGATGCAATGCCCAAATTTATTCTAACATCTTCATCGTTAGGGTTTATTTTACGCGCCAATTCGTAATAATAAATGGTTTTACCTAATTGGTTATTTCTAAAATAAGCATTGCCTAAGTTATAATATAGTTGGTAAGATTTAAATCCATCTTTTACCAATTGCTCGTAATTTACAATGGCTTCTTTGTAGTTTTTAGAATCATAAGCTTTCTCAGCATCTTGTAAAGTATTGTTACTGTAATTTTTTGTTGTAAATACAACTAAAAAAATAAGTATGTATTTAATTGGTTTCATTTTGTTTACGTTTTTATTTTTTTATTTCATGTATTTTTGTTTGGCATCGCTAAATGTTGGTATATTGTTGTGGTGCCAGTTCATAATAACGGTACCATCTTTTATAAGCATTAAGCCTGGGTTGCTTCGTATCATTGTTTTTAAAACAGTAGCGTCCACTGAATAAAAATCGGCTAAAAAATTATGTTTGTGTTTAAATTTGTCTACATCGGCTGGTCCGCTTGCTGTTAAAGCAATTACTTTGTATTTACTTTGTGTGGCTAATTTATAAAAATCGTTTAGTTTTGCCATTAAGGTTTCGTCATCGGCGGTTAAATTTATATCGTACATAATTAACCAAAAACTATAATTTTTATCGTTTAAAATAGTATCGGTATAATTTACACCTTCGGCATTATTTACTGTAAAATCGGTTATTTTTGGGGCGTTTACAGCTTCTTTTACAACCACGTTATCGGTTGCAAACCATTTCCAATTAAGGGTGTCTTGCCAAGGGTAATTTTTTAAATCGAAATGTTTTTTTTCGCCTGTTTTTATATTTTCGTAAATAAAACCTGTTTCAATTACCGCTTCTTGGTAACCTTCGCCTTTTTTCATTTGTTCTTTTAAGTTATTGCCAATTTTATAGGCTCTAAAATCTAAAGGTGGTAAATTTCGAATGGCATATATTGGAAAGCCTATTGAAAACGCTAAGGCTAAAATAAACAAGGTGTTTGTTACCAAAGGGTTTGTAAGTGCATTAATATTGTTTCGGCCGGCAAATAAAAGTGTAATTAAAATCATTAACAAAACATCTTTCCAAAAACTTGTCCAAGGCTTTAGCACTAAAAAATCGCCAAAACAACCGCAGGTCGTTACCTTATTAAAGCAAGCACTGTAAAACGTTAAAAAGGTAAAAAATGCAATTTGAGCAAATAATAGCCATAGGGTTAGGTTTGATTTAAAGCCAATTAATAACATGGCACCTAAAATAATTTCGCTGGCGCAAAGCAATACGGCTAATGGCAGGGCAATGTGTGCAAAAGATTCAAAAATACCCCAACCTGTAGCGGCAGTAAATACTTCAAAATATTCTTTTAATTTATAGCTAAAGCCTACAGGGTCGTTAGCTTTTATAAAACCCGAAAAAATAAATAATCCTCCCACTAAAAAGCGGGAAATATGAGTAAGAATAGCAATTTTGCCAATAAAGTTAGAACCATTAACTAAAATTAATTGAATGGCTAATAATACTGCCAAGGTTGTTTTGCTGAAGCAAGGTGGGCAAACCATGTATAGCAAAGCTGCTAAGCCTACACTCCATATAAAACGGAATATGTTTGAGGAAAGAAATTTTTTCATAGTAATTTTAAGTTACTAATTTACAATAATTGCGTTTTTAAAACACACAATTAAGTATTTTTAACTAACAGTAAGGTTTTAATAGATGTTTTTTGTTAAAGATTAAAACCCAAAAAACTACTACTTCTCTACAATCATTTTAATAGCGCCACAACCAAGGCCATCACAAATTAAATTCACAATGTAAATGCCGTTAGTTAAATTTTGCGAATTAAAATTTACGTTGGTGTTACCACGCTCTAACATATAAATGGTTTTAATTTGTTTACCACTTAAATCAGTAATAATTAATTGCGCCTGTTTTACATTTTCTAAAATAGAAACATTTATTAATGTATTATCAGTAAAAGGGTTTGGCGTATTATTAATTAAGGTAGATTTTTCTTGAGCAATTGTTTCGCCTTTTTTATCAGCAATATATTTTTTATCGTTACCTAATAACTTTAATTCTACTCGGCGGTTCATGTGCTTGCCTTCGTCGGTATTATTAGCATAAGCAGGCATTGTTTCGCCTTTACAATCAATAATTAGTCTATTTTCTGCAATGCCTTTACTTAATAAATACTCTTTTACTTCGTTGGAACGTTTACAACTTAACTCTTTATTAAAATCTAATTCGCCTTCATTATCGGTATGCCCAGTAATACTAATATTGCTGTTTGTTTTTGTTTTATATTCTTTTACCAAAGCATTTAATAAATTTTTATAGGGTTCGCTAATGGTGATTTCGCTTTTATTGTACAATACGCTGTAACTTTTTTCGTAACTTACAATGCTATGTCCTTCAATTAAAACGCCACTATCGTAACTATTATCGCTTACATCGGCAATGGCTAATTTTAAATGATAGGTTTCGTATGGCGTTACTGCTTTTTTTATTTCCATTAATTTGGTTACACCATCGTATTCAATACCCAAATGCCCATCCATATTACTAACATAATAGGTTGGGTTTGATGATTGACGATTGTAGGTGCTTCCACCATTAATACTATTAACACTTACAGGGCTTTGTGTATTTGGCACAACGGCTAAATTTACCTGCCCCTCAACCCCTTTACCCGAAATAAAAAACGCAAACACATCGTTATAAGCTGTGCCTACAAACTCGTCGTATTCTTCGCTACCAAATACATAATTAAAATTTAAAGTATCGGCAGTGGGTACAATATCCATTTCAATAACCACGGCATCAAATGTTTTTTGGTTTTTTCCTAAATATTTCTCCAAGTCAGAGCTTGTAAAAGTGGGTTGATTGGGTATCACACGGTAATTTCTATCAGCAGTAGCGTGCGTGTAATTGCTCATATTTGATTTTGTGTTTGAGCCACAAAGTCCCGAAACACCGCCAGTTGTCATTAACAAACCTTTGCTCATGCCTAAGCGCGATTTTTTATCTTCAAAATACCCAAATGCTTCATCGCTCCACGTTTTAGAAACACTATAGCTTTTTAGCACCACACCATCGCCTACTAAGTTTTGTAACATTTGTTGTAAGGTATAAGCACCGTTAGGCTGTGGCTTGTATACTTTAAAGGTTGAGTTTTCTTGCGCATTAATAAAAAGCGACGACATTGTGAGCGAAACTAAAAGAGTAATTTTTTTCATGTTAAGATGTTTAAATGAGTATAATCTTAGTTTAGATTAAAGTTACACTTAAATTCCATAAAAAATTATTAAGGAAGTTAAAAAAATCCAATTTAAACAAATCCAGGCTTAATTCCGGGTATCTAACAAACAAACAATTTAAAAGGATTTAGAAACACAAATAAACAATATTTTTTATGTAATAATCTAATAACCAAAGGGTTTAAACCTAAACTTTTGTTTTTAAATAATAGTTAATTATTTAAATACTAGCCTTGTAAGCTTATTTTTAATAAATTTGTTTTTAAAGGATTTCTTTTTTTAGTAACAAAAAAACGGGCGTTACTATCTAAAGTTAAAATAATATTTTAAATATGAAAAAAAAATTACTTGTTATTGTTTATTGTATTTTCACTTATTTATCATACTCACAAAACGTGGGTATAGGTAATAATAATCCCCAATCAAAATTACACGTAACAGGCGCCATTCGTTCAGATACCTTGGTATACACAAGTACGGGCATAGTACGCAATGTATTTGCTAGCCCTAATGGTCGTATTTACGATAGTTTAGTTGCTCCATTACCAGCTTGGTTAATTAACGGTAACGCTAACATTGGCGCTGCTAATTTTTTAGGAACACTAAACGCAAATGATTTAATTTTTAAAACGAATAATAGCGAGGTGGCTCGCTTTAGGTCGGCGGGTAATATGGGTATTGGCACGGCTTTACCAAATGCATCGGCATTGGTAGATATGGTTTCAACACAAAGCGGAGTTTTAATTCCACGTATGACAACCGCCCAACGTACGGCTATTGTAACACCCGCAAGTGGCTTATTGGTATACGATATAACGGTAAACTGTTTATTTTTTTATAATGCCGGCACAATTTCATGGCAATCGCTTTGCGTGCCACCATTACCGCCAGGCTCGGTGGATGTAATGGGTACTTACCCCACTTTAACTGTTACAGGTTTACAAACAACACCAGTATCAGCCGTTACGCCAACCGCAGGACAAATATTACAATTTAATGGCACAAACTGGACACCAAGTAATGGTACATTTTGGAATTTATTAGGCAACGCAGGTACTAGCCCAGCCACTAATTTTTTAGGAACCACCGATAATAATGATTTGGTATTTAGAGCTAACAATATTGAGCATGCAAGGTTATCAACCGTAGGGCTTTTTCATAATATGCAAGGCGCCTTTTTAAATACTATTGGTTCAGATGGCCAAGGAATAAATGCAAATGCTGGCGGGGGTGCCTCTTTATCATGGCGATTAAATAATGGGGGTTATGCTGGAATATTTTATAATCAAAGTGTGTTAGGCAACGCAGATGGTTTAGCGGTAAAAATACTAGCTACAGGTACAAGTAATACTATTTTTGATGCGTCTACAGGGGCGCAGGGAGTTGCCGGAAGCCCAGTATTAACGGCTAAAGGCAATGGTTACGTAGGCGTAGGCACTAATGTTCCCCGTGCAAAATTTGACGTCTTAAATGGCGATGCGTATGTAGCTGATAATGTTTTTGCACCAAGCAATTATGGTGTTGGGCGCTCTGCCACAAGTATTTTTGTAGATAACTTAAAACCCTTTACCGACAATAGTTTAAGAATTTACGATAATAATTCTAACTCTCACATTACATTTGATGCCAATACAGTTGGTGTTATTCAATTTTATACACCAGCAGGTAGTGCGCCACCAGCTATAGAAAATGCGGTTACAACAGGCGTTTTGTCCATTAATCCTTATGGCGGCAATGTTGGAGTTGGCACAGCTGCTCCACAAGCCTTTTTAGATGTTGTAAGTACTACTAATGGCTTTGCAATGCCTCGTATGACTAGTGCGCAAAGAAAAGCAATTGTTGCGCCTATTGCCGGTTTGCAAGTATATGATACCAACCTTTTGGGCTTTTACTATTGGGACGGAACAAAATGGGATTGTGCAAATAACCCTGCAGGAACTGTACAATATTTTGCAAATACTACCCCTCCTAATGGTTATTTAGAGTGTAATGGTGCTGCAGTAAACCGCACAACATACGCCGAACTTTTTAATGCTATTGGCATTACATACGGAGCTGGTAATGGTAGCACTACGTTTAATTTGCCTGATTTAAGGGGAGAGTTTATTAGAAGTTTTGATAACGGTAAGGGTTCCGATCCAGGAAGGGTAATAGGAACGTTTCAAAGCCCATCGCCACTTGTTCACGACGATACTGCTGGCGCAGCTGCTCAGGATACAGATTTTTCAATGGATAACGCGGCAACGGCCTTATCAGATCCTTGGCCAACTGCAACCGTTGGTTCTATTCCCAACGCTTATTGGGGGAGGGGCAATGCCGCATCACCTGTTGGTAATTGGGTAGTATATTCGGGCGCAAATGCACAAGGAATGATTAGTGGATCGAGGCCAAGAAACGTTGCCCTAATGCCTTGTATTAAGTATTAAAAAAATGATTGATATAAAATGTATACAACATAAACTAAAGATTTTTTATCTTTTTATTATTTTTTCAAATACTGGTTTTTGTCAAAACGAGTTTTTTAATAGTGGGAGCGCAATAACCGTTCAAACTGGAGGATTAGTTTTTGTACAAGGAGAGGTAATAAATACAGATAATGGTTCAAATATAGGATTAATAGCCAATTCGGGCAGCATTACTTTATCAGGAGATTGGACAAATAACTCAACCTCATCAGCATTAACACCAACTTTAGGTAATGTTGTATTAAATGGAGCGTTACAGGTAATTAAAGGGACAACCCCTACTACTTTTAATAATTTAACACTGGTAGGTACTAACACAAAAATATTAAATATCAATACGTTTGTAGGCGGCACAAACGGTATTTTAAATTTAACATCTCGCCCTTTAGATTTAAATAGCAATACGTTAATCGTTACTAATCCTTTACCAGCAGCTATTATTAGAACAAGCGGTTACATTATTAGCGAAACTCCTGCTGCACCTGGTTATGGAACCATTGATTGGCGATTGGCTAGTAATATAGGTAATTATGAGTTTCCCTTTGGTACAACCACAGCATCTTATATTCCGTATTATTATTCAATATCTGGTGCAGGTACACAAACGGGTATTGGCAGTATAAGTGCATCTACCTATCCTACCAACCCCGCAGTAGCTATTAATAATCGCCCTTTACCTACAGGGGTTAATAATTTAATTAATAATTGTGGTACAGAACATGCTACAAAAATGCTAGATAGGTTTTGGGTAATTAATGCAAATAATTATGCAACAACGCCCGTTGTTAATACAAAATATACCTATGTAGATAATGAGTGGAATACAAGTGCCGCTAGCACTAATGTAATTACAGAATCCATATTAAATACTTGGCATTATAATTCGGGTGTTTGGATGCCTATTGGTGGCAGTAATAATTCAACTTTAAACGAACAAACTGTTACCACAAATACAAATTACGGCGTTTTTACTTTAGGGGAGTTTAAGCAACTTAGCATTACGTTGTTAAACGTAGATAGTGTAATTTGTTTTGGGCAAAGTAATGGGGTTATCCAATTTTCATCAACAGTAGGTTATGATGGTAATTCATATAGTTGGAATTCAGTAATATCAACCGATACTATAAAAACAAATTTAGTGGCAGGCACTTATACCATTATTGCTTCAGATGCACTAGGTTGTAAGGATACAATTAACAACGTACAAGTTTTTGAGCCATCATTGTTAGTACAAGGGTTAACAGCGTCAGATTATTCTATTTGTAAAAACCAAACCATACAATTAATTTCAAATTACGCTGGTGGTATAAAGCCTTATGTTTTAAATTGGAGTACGGGCCCTACATTTACTAATTTAACAAATGCTACAAGCACCTTAGCAGTAACGCCAAACATTAGTACGCAGTACATTAGTACTTTAACTGATAAAAACAATTGTATTACAAAAGATACCGTTTACATTAACGTAAACCAATTACCTGTAGTAAATTTTAATGCTGATATTAAACAAGGCTGCCAACCCTTATTAGTAAATTTTATTAATCAATCAGCGTCTAACCCAACTATAACTAGTTATCAATGGCAATTTTCTCAAGTCGCAACCTCTAATTTAGTTAGCCCTACTATAATATATACTGAAGCGGGTATTTATAATGTAACGTTAATAGCCACCTCAGATAGTGGTTGTGTAAATTCTGTTGTAAAAAATAATTTTATAACCGTTTATAAAAAGCCAACGGCAAGTTTTATATTTTCGCCACAAATAGGAGATGTAGATATATTAAACCCTAAAATTGATTTTCAAAATACATCTATCAACTTTACGAGCTCTCATTGGAATTTTGGCGACCAAGAAGTATCAACACAAACTCATCCTTCGCATTTATTTTATGATGTTGCTACATTTAATGTAACGTTAGTGGTTTCTACTATTAATAATTGTGTAGATTCTATTACCAAAGCAGTTGAAATAAAAGATGCACCAGTAGTTTATATACCAAATACGTTTACGCCTTTAAATGCTGATGGATTAAACGATATATTTATACCAAAAGGCATTAATTTTTATGATTTTAAAATGCTAATTTTTAATCGTTGGGGGCAAAAAATAGCAGAAACAAATGACCCAAATCAGGGTTGGGATGGTAAATACAAAGGGCAAGACTGTGAGTTGGGGGTTTATGTGTATCAAATATCATTAAAGTTTTCAAACGGCTACCAAAAAGGCATCCCAAAAATGTTTACAGGGCATGTTACTTTGTTAAATTAGTATAGGTTATTTAAAAAGTATTTATACTAAAGCACCCTCTGTTTTATGCTTTAAAACGCTAGCCTTTGTAACACCATTGTATTGTATTATTAAATTATAATCCTCTAAAACAATTCTATTTTCTTGATCAAAAATTTCGTAATTAAAGGTTAAAGGTAAAATCACAAAGCGGTATTTGTGATGGTTAAGTTTTAATGTTTCAATTAGTTTAATTTTTAAAGGGCGCTCTAAATCCTCTAAAATTAATGGCTTTGGCTTTACTTTATGATGAACATAATAATCAATGGCAATGAGCTGTTTTAAAATTTTATCGTTTGTGTAATTTTTATCTACAAAGGCAGCAGCAATAGTATATACATCGTCTAAACTATATTTATGATAATCTCTAACGGTACCAAAGTATTTACCTAATTCTAGTAAAAACTCAAAAACACTATAGTGTTGAGATGCATATTTTAATAAATTTGTTCCTCGCTTATCGTTCCAATAAATTTCTAGGGCATTTTCTAACTTTACAATATCTGCAAGTTTTTGTTTGCTTAAATAGTTACTTTCTATTAACTGGTAAGGGGGACTGGGATCAAAAATAAAACCGTGTTGCGCCTTATCCCGCATAGGAGTACCTTTTAAAAATTTTAAAAAACCCAGCTGCATTTCGGGCGGATGCAGTTTAAAAACTTCTTCAATACTGTATTTTATATCCTCCCAATAATCTAAAGGCAAGCCCACAATTAAATCTAAGTGCATTTCTACTTTATGATTGAGAGCTAAGATGATATTTTTTGTTTTATCAAAATTTTGTTTGCGACTTACTTCTAAATTTGCTTTTTGGTTTACGGTTTGTATTCCAATTTCAAAGCGAAATAAGCCTTTTGGCACCTTTTCGTTAATATAATTAATAATATCTTGGTGTAAAATATCGGCTGTAATTTCAAATTGAAAAACATTTTCGGGGCGATGATGTTCTAAAATAAACTTAAAAATATCAAGCGTAAAATCTTTTTTAATATTAAAGGTTCTATCTAAAAACTTAATCGTTTTACCATGTTGCATCAAATAAAGCAAATGTTGTTTAATGGTATCATTTGGCAAATAACGTACTTTATTATCTAAACTGGCTAAGCAAAACTCGCATTTATAAGGGCATCCGCGTGATGTTTCAATGTAGCATACCTTGTTGTTTAATTCCTCGGGGCTATCATTTATATAAGGATTAATATCTTTATATCTTATTAAATCAAAGGTTTCGGCTTTTTGATTGTGGATTACAGTACCGTTTTCTTTTCGTACTAAATTACTAACGGCCTGCAACTGAGTAGGAAAGTTATTTAAAAATTGCTCTAAAGGAATTTCGCCTTCGCCAGTAATTATATAATCAACACAATCTAAAGCAATCACTTCTTGCCACTCATAACTAACCTCGGGTCCGCCTAACAAAATTTTTGTATTTGGATTTAACGCTTTGATTTTTTTACACACTTCTATAGTTTGTGTAATATTCCAAATATAACAGCTAAAGGCAACCACCGTAAAATCTTTAGAGTAATTGGCAATAGCATCTTTATCTTCTTTTATGGTAAATTCTTTTAAATGAAGGTTGTGATTTTTTTTGAATAGTTCGTAAAACAACCTAATTGCTAAATTAAGATGAATGTATTTTGCGTTAAGAGTTGTTAATAATACTTGCATGGTTTAGTTTAGTAAAGATACGTTATTAAACTAAAATCGTTAAAAAGTATTTTTATTGCTTATAATTTATCTTAAAACTCTTGGTAATTTTATGTAGAAAGAAAATTGTGAGTAATCCTTTAAAAAAATTAGCTGGTCAAACTGTAATTTATGGTTTAGGAACAATACTGCCCCGTTTTTTAAATTATTTTTTAACCCCTATTTTAACACGTGAGTTTTTACCAGCCGAATATGGTATTAACAGCTTGCTGTATGCCTATATTTCGTTTTTAAACATAATTTTTATATATGGAATGGAGACTACGTTTTTTAATTTTAACTCTAAATTAGAAGATAAGCAAAGTGTTTTTAATACAGCTGTACTCTCGTTAATTACCTCAACATTTGTACTTAGTGTAATTTTATTAGCCCTTTCAGTGCCCATTGCAGGGGTACTTTCAACACCAAATGCCATATACCCAGTACAATTTATAGTTTGGTGTATTTTAATAATTGGTACCGACGCTATCACGGCAATTCCCTTTGCAAAATTACGCACCGAAAACAAAGCACTCAAATTTTCAATAATTAAATTGACTAATGTAATTGTAAATTTTGGCTTAACATTATTTTTTGTTAAGGTGTGTAAAAATGCTTACGATAATAATGAACAGAATTTTTTCGCTACACTTTATAAGCCCGAAATTGGCATTGGTTATTGTTTTTTAGCCAACCTTTTAGCTAATATTTTTACGTTAATTTTGTTGAGTAAACAATTTAGTACTTTAAAATTTTATATTAATAAAGATCTTTTAAAAGAAATGCTTACTTACACCTGGCCCTTAATAATTTTAGGTTTAGCAGGAATGATTAACGAAGTGTTAGACCGTATTATTTTAAGTAAATTAATGGCTGATAAGTCTGAAGCCCAAATTGCACAAGGCATTTACGGTGCTTGTTATAAAATTGCTATTTTAATGACTATTTTTATTCAAGCGTTTAGGTTTGCGGCAGAACCCTTCTTTTTTGGAAAAGTAAAGGATAAAGATTCTAAAAACATGTATGCTGTTGTAATGAAATTTTTTATAATTTTTTGCCTATTTTTATTATTTGGCACCTTAATGAATTTGCATTGGATAAAATACTTAGTTGCCGAACCTTATTGGGAAGGTTTAAAAGTAGTACCTATTTTATTAGTAGCAAATTTATGTTTGGGTGTAGTATATAATTTATCGTATTGGTATAAATTAAGTGGGCAAACAAAATTTGGCGCTATAATTGCCTTGTTTGGCGCGGCAATAACTATTATTATAAATGTAATTTTTGTCCCTAAATATTCCTATATAGCCTGTGCTTGGGCCACATTAGCGGCCTATGCAGGCATGATGATTTTATCGTACATATTAGGACAAAAATATTTTCCAATAAAATATAATTTAAAAGCTATAACAGTTTATGGTTTGTTAGTTGGCCTGTTGTTTTTAATTTCGTGTTCGTATTCTGCAATAGAATCTACTATTATTAAATTAATGTTGAATAATATGTTAGTAGTAATTTTTGCTTTTGTGGTTTATAAGTTAGAAATTAATAATCTAAAAAAAATAAATACACATGCTAACGCTTAAAGTAATTAATAAAAGTAAACACGAATTACCTCATTACGCTACCGCTTTAGCAGCAGGCCTAGATTTAAAGGCAAACATTACAGAACCTATAGTTTTAAAACCTTTGCAACGCCAATTGGTTTCAACAGGCTTATTTATTGAATTACCAGAAGGTTACGAAGCGCAAATTAGGCCTCGTAGCGGATTAGCATTTAAAAATGGCATAACGGTTCTTAACTCGCCCGGCACTATTGATGCTGATTACAGAGGAGAAGTAAAGGTTTTGTTGGTTAATTTGAGTAGCGATGATTTTAGTGTAAATGATGGCGAGCGCATTGCACAATTAGTAATTGCAAAACATGAACAGATAACGTGGCAGCAAGTTGAGGTATTAGAAGAAAGCCGCAGGGGCGCTGGAGGCTTTGGTAGTACAGGAAAGTAAAATTATTTTTGAAATTTTAAGAGTAAGGCACTTAACCCTAAACTATTTAAGCACATTTCCTTAAACAGAAGCCCTTTACGAGCGGCACAAATGCCATAATACATATCGTGATAGCCTTCTTTATGATGCGCATCAGGATTTATAGAAATCATTACACCCTTATTTAAACAATATGGTATCCAGCGCCAATCAATATCTAAACGATAAGGATGTGCGTTTAACTCAATACTTACCTTATTTGCCGCACATGCATCTATTACTTTTTTGTGATTAATAGGATAACCCTGACGGGCTAATAACAACCGCCCCGTTGGATGACCGAGTATTGAAGTGTAAGGATTTTCAATAGCTTTTATTAAGCGTTCGGTTGCTTTCTCTTCGTTCATTTTTAAATTAGAATGCACAGAGGCTACAATAAAATCAAATGTTTTTAAAATATCTTCTTCATAATCTAAACTACCATCATTTAAAATATCACTTTCAATGCCTTTTAAAATTTTAAAATTTTGATAAGAAGAATTAAGTTTATCTATCTCATTTTGCTGTTGTAAAACCTTATCAATATCTAAACCATTAGCATATACAGCCGTTTTTGAGTGGTCGCAAATACCTAAATATTCATAACCTAACTCTTTACAATAATCGGCCATTTGTTTTAACGTATGCACGCCATCGCTATAGGTAGTATGGTTATGCAAAACACCCTTTAAATCATTTAGTTCAATTAATTGTGGTAGGTTATTTTGTTCTGCTAAATCAACCTCTGTTAATCCTTCTCGCAGTTCGGGTTCTATGTATGGAAGATTTAAAGCTTGGTAAATTTCTTCTTCTTCAAAAAATTCTGTAGTGGTTAAGCTATTAAAATTTATTTTTTCTAAGTGTTGTTCTGTTGATGTTAGTTCTATTAGTTTATAAAAAAATTCGTGCGGCTCACATACTATAAAATTTAATTTTAAGGGAATGTTTTTTTCAAGTTCTGAAACATCCGTTTCTAGTGCACCATCTATTAAAATTTCTATTTTGTCAATTATCTCGCATTTACGAGCTAATTGGCCAACTACAGCTATTTGTAATTGCGGCTGTTGTTCTAAAATAAATGCAACTAAATTATTAGTAGGTTTTTCGAGCGTTGCAAAATGAAATTTATTACTGTTGGCTAATTTAAATTCTATATTTAATTTTACTTGCGTTTGTGTTTTTTCGCCAAAGCCTTTTAATGTAACTAAACGATTTTCGTTACAAGCATATAATAATTCGCCAATACTTTCTAACTCTAATTCTTGCCAAAGCTGCCTAATTTTTTTAGGTCCTAAGCCTTTTATACTTAACATTTGTATAACGCCTTGTGGGGTTTTGGTGTATAAATCATTTAGTTCGGTAGTGGAACCAGTTTTAATTAATTCTTTAATTTTTGTGGCTATGCCTTTGCCAATGCCTTCTATTTGCTCAATATCTTCATCGGTTTTATTTTCAAAATCATAACGTAGCTTGTTTAATTTATAGGCAGCATTGGTGTAAGCTTTAGTTTTAAAGGAATTTTCGCTATGCAGTTCTAATAACTTTGCTGTTATATCTAAAGCGTTTATAATATCGCTGTTACTCATTTTAAAAAAGCGTTTGCAATTAATAAATCGTGTGGGTTTGTAATTTTAATATTTTCTATATTTCCCTCTACTAAAAAAATAGGCTCTTTAATACTTTCTAAAACGGTGGCATCATCTGTAAATAAAGGGTTGTAGGGCTGATTGAATGCTTTTTTAAGTTTGCTAACCAAAAAACACTGTGGGGTTTGAATTATTTTGTAGTTGGCTCTATTTACAGCCGTATTTTTTTTTATTTTAACTTCTCTAATACTTTCGTTTAACGAAATACAAGGAATAGCATTGCCTTTTAAAGTAGCAGTTTCAAAACAATTTTTTATAGTTTGTAAACTTACAAATGGTCGGGCGGCATCATGAATAGCAACTATAGCAAGTGTATCAGTAATTAATTTTAGCCCATTTTTTACAGATTGAAAACGGGTTGTGCCACCCAAAGTAATTTTTACATTTATAATGTTGTTTGCCTTCAGCAATTCTTCTAAGTATGTTTTAAAGTTTTTATGTACAGAAATTATTATGTTAATGGTTGGATTATATTTTAAAAAACAATTAATAGTTTTTATAATTATTGGCTCGTTATTTAATAGTATAAATTGTTTTGGTAACACCTGTTCCATTCGGCTTCCAGTTCCTCCCGCAACAATTATTAGGTATTGGTTTTCCATTTTTTTAAAGAAGTTTAAATTATTTTTTTAGTAATGTTTAGTACAAAAAAATTATCATACAATTCTTCCATCTTTCATCACTAAAGTTCTATCGGCCATTTTAGCCAAATCGTTATTGTGTGTTACAATTATAAAGGTTTGGTTAAAAGTATCGCGCAGTTTAAAAAATAGTTGGTGTAATTCTTCGGCGTTTTTACTATCTAAATTCCCACTTGGTTCATCAGCAAAAATTACTTTTGGATTATTCATCAAGGCGCGTGCAACGGCAACACGCTGTTGCTCACCGCCACTTAACTCTGATGGCTTATGGTTTATTCTATCTTTTAAATTTAATAAATCTAATAATTCAACGGCACGCTGTTCGCTTTCTTTTTTATTTTTTTTAGCAATTAATGCAGGAATGGATACGTTTTCAAGTGCTGTAAATTCGGGTAATAATTGATGAAATTGAAAAACAAAACCAATATGCTGATTACGAAAAGCAGCAAGTTTTTTATCGTTTAATGCAAACACCGATTCGTTATTTATAAAAACTTCGCCCTGGGTGGGTTTATCTAAAGTGCCTAAAATAGTTAATAGAGTGGTTTTACCAGCCCCTGAGGAGCCCACAATACTCACAATTTCGCCCTGTTTAATTTCTAAATCTACGCCCTTTAAAATTTCTAAATCGGCATATTTTTTATGTATATTTTTTCCAACAATCATGTTAATTTAACCTAAAAATAAATAACAAATAAAGGTAATTAATAAAATACCAATACAATCTAATACTATTCCTACTTTAAACATATCTTTTATATTAATTTGTTTAGTACCAAAAACAATAGTATTTGCTGCTGTTGCAACGGGTAACATAAAACCTAATGAGGCAGCAAAAGTAGCCGGAATCATTAACAGTAAGGGTGGTAATTCTAAATCTTTTTGTAGGGCAATCATTACTGGTATGGCTAATTGTATACTTGCAATGTTTGAAGCAAACTCGCTAATAATGGTAACAATAATACAAATACCTAAAATAATAAATATAGGCGAAACGCCTTTTAATACTACTAAACTGGCCGCTAACCAATTGCTTAAGCCCGATACCTCGAAGCCATAAGCCAACGCAAAGCCACTGCCAAACATTAAAATAATATCGTAACGTAATTTTTTAGCGTCTTCCCATATTAATAAGCCATGTCCTTTACTTTGTCTTGATGGGATTAAAAATAGTAATAATGCGGCTACCAAGGCAACAGATGCATCATCTACAAATTTTGGTTTAATAAAAAGGTTGTTCCAGCCTTTAAACTTAAAGGCACCAAAATCAATATCTGCGCGTGTAAACCACAAAACAATGCACGAAATAAATATACTAAATACCCATTTTTCTTCCCAACTAAACTTTCCTAATTTTTTATATGAATTTACAAAAAACGATTTTTCGATGGTAAGAACAACTTTGTTTTTTATAAAATAAAAATTTAACACAAAATAAGTACACATTAAAAAACATAAGGAAACCGGATAGCCAATTTTACTCCATTGTAAAAAATTTAAATCGGTATTGTTAGGAAATGCTTCTTTGTAGGCTTTAAAAAAATACATATTTGGCGGTGTACCAACAGGTGTAGCCATGCCACCAATAGTAGCAGAAAATGCTAAGCCTAATAATAATGCGGCTGCAAATTTTTGTTCGTGTTTGGTAATGTAAATTTTTGTTTCTTGAATTAATGCAAATACAGCACTAAACAACATCATTGTTGTTGCTGTATTACTAATCCAGTTACTAATTAAATATGTACTAACCATTACGCCTAATAAAATGGTGCTGGGTTTTGTACCTACTATTGATAATATTTTTAAGGCTATACGTTTGTGTAAATTCCATTTTTCTATAGCAAAGGCCAGCATAAAACCGCCAATAAATAAAAAAATAATACTATCTGTATATTGTTGCGACACACTTTTACAATCGGCAATACCTAAAATTGGCAACATTAAAACAGGTACTAAAGCGGTAATGGCTAAACTTACAGCTTCGGTAAACCACCAAGTACACATCCAAATAGCAACACCCGCCATTAAATTAACGCTATGGTTGTTTGCGTCTAGCTCTGGCCCAAACCACAGTAAACAGGCTAACAAGGGGCCTAATAGTTGAAAAATGTATTTTTTATTTCCTTCCAAACTAATTTAACAATGTATGAAGATAAAGGATTTTTTTATATGGATTAGAGGCTATAAAAATTTATTGTTATTTTTGTTTACTATGGCAAATGCAATTACTAAACTAAAAAGAGGTTGGCAATTTGTTTCTACCACGCTTTGGCATATACGTATATCAAAAGTTAGTGGTCGGAGGGGTTTTTTATTAAAGCAATTGCGTGTGTTTTCTTTAGCCATAAAAGGCTTTAATGAGGATAAATGTTTTACTAAAGCTTCTGCGCTTACGTTTTATACACTTTTTTCTATCGTTCCAATTTTGGCTTTAGTATTTGCAATAGCTAAGGCTGTTGGTTTTGATGCTAATTTAAAGCAAATGTTAGCTAACCAATATAGCGAATACGCTTCTATTTTAAACAATGCTTTTGTGTATGCCGATTCGTTACTTGCTACTACAAAAGGCGGGCTAATTGCTGGTTTTGGTATAGTGTTGTTATTATGGAGTGTGATGAAATTATTAGTAAGTATTGAAGCTAATTTTAACGAAATATGGGAAATTAAACGTGGCCGAACTTGGATACGTAAAGTAACCGATTACTTAACCATTATGTTTATAAGCCCATTGTTCTTAATAGTTTCGGGTAGTTTAACGGTTGCTATTCACACAAAAATTGGTAATATTCACATGATAGGTTTCTTTGGCACAGCTTTTATTAAATTAATAGCTTATGCTTTAATTACAGGCGTATTTACTTTTTTATATATGGTATTGCCAAACACTAAAGTAAATTTTAAATCTGCAGTGGCAGCTGCCTTAGTAGCAACATTTTTATTTGAATTATTACAATGGGGTTACATTAAATTTCAAATTGGGGCAAGTAGTTTAAATGCTATTTATGGCGGTTTTGCTGCCTTGCCGTTATTTTTAATTTGGATACAATATAGCTGGTATGTTGTTTTGTTTGGGGCAGAGTTTGCTTTTGCAAATCAAAACATTGACCATTACGAATTAGAAAACGAAATACAAAAATTAAGTATTCGTTATAAAAAAGTAATTGCTTTAATGATTGCAAATGTAGTAGCCAAACGATTTTATAATGGCGAAAAAGCTTTAACCGCAACAGAAATTACAAATACCTTAGATTTACCAATACGCTTAACGCGCCATATTTTAAACGATTTTATTGAAACAAAAATTTTTGTAGAAATTAAAACAGAAAACGAAAAAGAAGTTTTGTACCAACCTGCCATTACCGAAAGTAAATTTACAGTAAAATATATTTTTGATTGTTTAGAAGAAAAGGGCGTTAACGCATTACCAATAAACGATAGTACTGAATTACTACATATTAATGCCTTAATGCAAGAGCTAAATAATACAATGAACACAGACCTTGGCCATTTATTAGTAAAAGATATTGTTAAATAAATGCTAAAGTATTTCTTTATATTTTTTGTTTTTTTTGGGTTCAACAATTTTGCGCAGCAAATAGATTCGCTAAAAATAAACGATACTATTCAGCAAAAAATTGCCATTAAAAAAACATATTCTAAAGCCAGGCGAGCAGCCATATATAGCGCTTGTTTGCCAGGTTTAGGGCAGGGTTACAATAAAAAGTATTTTAAAATACCTATTATTTATGCTGGTTTAGCAGGTTTTGGATATATGTTTTATGCCAATAATAAAAAATATAATTATTATAGAAGTGCGTTACTACTATCTATAAATAATAATGGAGTAGCCCAGGCGGATGGCAGAAATTATTCAACCGATCAATTACAAATATTAAAATTAGATTACAAAAAATATAGAGATTATGGCGTAATAGGAATGGGTATTGTTTATTTATTAAACATTATTGATGCCAATGTGGACGGGCATTTAAAAACCTTTGATGTAAGTGATGATTTAAGTTTAAACATAAATCCTTGGCAAAATAAATATTATTTGGGTAATAATAATTATAAAACGGCCTATGGCTTATCATTAACATTAAATTTTAAATAATATTTTAAAATGAATATAGCACTTTTTGGATACGGTAAAATGGGTAAAGAGATTGAAGACATTGCCCTGCAACGTAACCACACAATTGTTTTAAAAATTACAAACCAAAACAAGCATTTAATTACTGAGGTAGATTTGCAAAAGGCTGATGTAGCCATTGAGTTTAGTACACCCCAAACCGTGCTCACAAATATTGAAACGTGTTTTAATGCTAATTTACCTATTGTAGTAGGCACTACAGGCTGGTACGATAATTTTGAAGAAATAAAAAAGCACTGTAGTGCTAAAAATGCTAGTTTGTTTTATGCCACTAATTTTAGTTTAGGTGTTAACCTATTTTTTAAAGTAAATACGTATTTAGCCCATTTAATGAATAAGTATAACGATTATAATGTAAGTATGGAAGAAATACATCATATACATAAACTAGATAAACCAAGCGGTACTGCCATTACACTTGCAAATCAAATAATTGATAAAATAGAACGAAAAACAAATTTTAGTACCGAAATACAAAGCCCTGAAACCTTATACATTAAAGATATACGCCAAGGTGAAGTACCAGGTACGCACATTATAAAATACCAAAGTTTAATTGACGATATTGAAATTATGCACAAAGCGCATAACCGAAAAGGCTTTGCATTAGGGGCCGTTATCGCTGCCGAATTTTTACAACACAAAAAAGGAATTTATACAATGAGCGATATTATATAATTATTGAAATACAGATTAAACTAATAATGACGAGTGATAATGTTTTGTTAATTAATCCTTTAAATAAAGTTTAGCACTTTGTTCCAATTGCTTAAACCAGGCCTTGCCATATTTACGAATTAAAGGTCCTTTTAAAAATTTGTAAACGGGTACATCTAATTTTTTACCACATTCACAAGCAGGTTTGCAAACATCCCATTTATCGTAGTTTACAGCCTCATAATCTTTAAATTTTTTTATACGTATAGGGTATAAGTGGCAGCTAATAGGTTTTTGCCAATTTATTTTTCCATCTCGGTAAGCTTGGTCTATAGCACATTTAGCAATTTTATGTTCATCAAAAAAAACAAAAGCACATTCTGCTCCTGGGCTTACAAGTGTGGTGGTGTAATCGCCATCAGCATCAATTACATAAGCGCCACTTTTTTCAATAGCCATAATGCCTTTTCCTACCATATAAGGTTGTACATCTTTTAGCACAGCTTTTAATAGGGGTAATTCTTCTTCATCTAAAGGGGCTCCACTATCTCCCGCCACACAGCATGCGCCTTTGCAAGCATTAAGGTCGCACACAAATTTTTTTTCTAAAATATCTTCGCTTATAAGTGTATGGTCAATTGCTATCATTAGGTTATTAAAGCAATTAATTAATGGCCATATTCTGTGTCATGTACGAGCCCATGTATTTTTCTAAAATAGCACGGTAATTGCGCGAGGCCTTAAAGGTGGTAAAAAACTCGTTAAACAACACTTTGTGTGGGCTGCCTTTAGGCACAATAAAACCAAACTCTTCTTTAGATTGGTTTAGTATTTTTTGCATTTTTAAAAATTTACTAGGATTGGCCTTTAAGTAAAACCAAAAAGCCAAGGCATCAACATATCCAAAGTTTAAAACATTTCGGGCAATTTCATCTAGTATAGATGTTTCTAAGGATTGATAATTTATTTTTAAATCTTTAATATACATTTTTTTAAGTTCTAAAACATATTTGCTAATTGTAGTGTTGGTAATGGTTAAGGCCGTCATACTGCCCAATGTTTTTATTATTTCTTCGGGGGTTTTGGTTTTAATATCGGGCGCATTACCATTGGTAATACAAAAACTAACATTTTTTAAATAGGCAGCAGTAAAGTCTATTTCCTTCGCGCGGTCTTGTGTAATAGTTACTGAGCCTAAGCCTATTGTGTTTTTTGTGCCTGTTTTTGTTGTTTTATAAAACAAATCAAAATCAGTAAAGGGTATGTATTTAATGGCAATACTTTGTTTTTTAGCCAACTTTAGCCACAAAACATATTCATTTACAATGTCAATTTCTAATCCTTTTATTTGCTCGCCTTCCTTTACACTAAAGGGGATGTGCTCATAATAGTTTATGACAAGTGTATCATTTGTTTGTGCAACAAAAAAATTACAACCAATAAAAAATAAAAGTATAGCAAAAGTTTTTCTCACAATTAATATATGAAGGTATTTTAAAAATTAAAGCTTAATGGGTTTAAACTAAAAGGTTATAATCATATAAGTGTTAATAGTAAAAACATCATAAATATATTTATAGTCATACTTAATGTGCATAAAAAAGGTTTCAGTTTTTACATTTTTTAATACCTAAAAAATTTGCATATATACCACAAAAGCGGTATATTTGTATTAAGTTTAGAATTAATCTAATTAAGTTTATTGATATAAATATCTAAAAAACAAATAGTTATGATAACAGTTAGCGAAAATGCAAAGAATCATGCCTTAGCATTAATTAAAGAAGAAAACCGACCAGAAGGGTCGTTTATTAGAGTGGGTGTTGAGGGTGGAGGTTGTTCGGGTTTATCTTACAAATTAGAATTTGACAACATAAAAAAAGAAGGCGACCAAGAGTTTGAAGACAAGGGCATTAAAATTATGGTAGATAAAAAAAGTTTTTTATACCTAGTTGGCACCGAGTTAGAGTACACTGGTGGATTAAACGGAAAAGGTTTTGTGTTTAATAATCCTAATGCTAATCGTACTTGTGGCTGTGGCGAAAGCTTTTCGGTTTAAATAAATTACTTTTGGCTAAAATTGTAATACATACTAATTTAACAAACGAAGAGGTAAGCGATTTACGTTTAAAAAAGAATTTTAAATTATCTTATCAGGAACGTATGCGTAAAGCTTTTGAGTTAATGAAATTATCTATTTTGTTTTCTAAAAAAGATAAAATAATTTTTAAAAAAGGAATAAGAATTAATGGCAGATTTATTTGATAGTGAGATAATTTCTTTATTTAAAAGTTTAAACGAACAAGCTGTTAAATATATTTTGGTAGGAGGCTTAGCTGTAAATTATCATGGCTTTATTCGTTCCACAGGCGATGTAGATGTTTGGATTGATGACTCTAAAACTAATAGAAACAATTTTGTAAATGCGTTAAACAACTATGGAATAGAGGGGGCAGAAATTTTTTATAAATCACCTTTTGTGGCAGGTTATACCGAAATTACATTAGACAATGGTGTGTATATTGATTTAATGAGCGATTTACAATTTTTTAAAAAAGAAAATTTTGAAGAGTGTTACCGTTTAGCACCAAAATTTAATATATTCGAAAATATTACAATAAAAGTATTACACATAAATACATTAATTTCAGAAAAAGAAAAATCAAATCGTCCTAAAGACAATTTAGATGCTCAAGAATTAAAAAAATTACATCAATTATAAAAATGGCAAACGAATTATTACAAGAACATATAAGTAAAGAGTACGAATGGGGTTTTATTACCAACATTGATACCGAAACCTTTGCACCAGGCTTAAACGAAAACGTAATTCGTGCCTTAAGTAAAAAGAAAAACGAGCCCGAGTGGATGCTCGAAAATCGCTTAAAGGCCTTTAAAATATGGCAAAACATGCCCGAACCTACAAATTGGGCACAAATTACATATCCAAAAATAGATTTTCAAAATATTTCATATTACTCTGCCCCAAAACAAAAATTAGAATTAGCAAGCTTAGACGAGGTTGACCCCGAACTTTTAAAAACCTTTGCAAAATTGGGTATTAGTTTAGAAGAACAAAAACGCTTAAGTGGCGTAAAATCTAACATTGCTGTTGATGCTGTGTTTGACAGCGTTTCGGTAAAAACAACGTTTAGAGAAACTCTTGCCGAAAAAGGAATTATTTTCTGTTCGTTTAGCGAAGCTGTGCAAGATCATCCCGATCTAATTAAAAAATATATGGGAATGGTTGTGCCGCCAACCGATAATTATTATGCCGCTTTAAATGCAGCAGTTTTTAGCGATGGTTCGTTTTGTTACATACCAAAAGGTGTGCGCTGCCCTATGGAGCTCTCAACCTATTTCAGAATTAACGCTAGTGGTACTGGGCAGTTTGAGCGCACTTTAATTGTGGCCGACGAAGACTCTTATGTTTCTTACTTAGAAGGTTGCACTGCGCCACAACGTGATGAAAACCAATTACACGCTGCGGTTGTAGAAATTATTGCACACAAAAATGCCGAAGTAAAATATAGCACCGTACAAAATTGGTACCCTGGCGATAAAAATGGCAAAGGTGGAATTTATAATTTTGTTACAAAACGCGGTATTTGTTTAGAAGATAATTCTAAAATTAGTTGGACACAGGTTGAAACAGGTTCTGCTATTACTTGGAAGTACCCATCTGTAATTTTAAAAGGTAACAATAGTGTTGGCGAATTTTATTCAGTGGCCGTTACAAATAATATGCAAGAGGCAGATACCGGAACAAAAATGATTCATATTGGTAAAAATACACGTTCAACAATTATATCAAAAGGAATTTCGGCAGGCTTTAGTAACAACAGTTACCGGGGTTTGGTGCAAATACGAAAAGGTGCAACCAACTCACGTAATTTTTCGCAATGCGATAGTTTGTTAATGGGCGATAAATGTGGCGCACATACTTTTCCGTATATTGAAATTAAAGATAAAAGTGCGGTAGTGGAACACGAAGCCACAACAAGTAAAATTGGTGAAGACCAACTTTTTTATTGCAAATCGCGTGGGTTAGATACTGAAAAAGCAGTTGGATTAATTGTAAACGGATATTGTAAAGAAGTATTAAATAAATTACCAATGGAATTTGCTGTAGAAGCACAAAAGTTACTTGCCATTTCATTAGAAGGAAGTGTAGGTTAGTATGCAAATTAATAAATTACAGAGACAGATTATAAATTAAGATGGCCACGATTGAAAAATTTGAAGAATTAGAGGTTTGGAAGATAAGTATGGAGTTATGTTCAGATACATATAAAATAACAAATACAGATTTGTTTAGCAGATATTTTGGATTAAAAGACCAGATTCATCGTTCAGCTGTTTCTGTTCCATCTAATATTTCTGAAGGAGATGAGAGAGATGGCAAAAATCAATTTCTTTACTTTTTAGCAATAGCAAAAGGCTCTTGCGGGGAATTAAGAACCCAATTAAAAATTGCTAAATCTCTAAATTACATAAAAGAAGAAGAATACAATATATTAAATAAAAAGTGCCTTTCAACAAGTAAAAAATTAGGGGGGCTACATTACGTATTTAAAGCAATATAAATCAACAATTAAAAAATAAAAATAGCATTTTGCGATAGCCTAATTTGCAATCTGCAATTTGTAACTTAAAAAATATGATCAGTATAAAAAACCTACACGCATCGGTTGACGGAAAAGAAATTTTACGCGGCATTAATTTAGAAGTAAAAGCGGGAGAAATTCACGCAATTATGGGGCCAAATGGCTCAGGAAAATCAACCTTATCAAATGTTTTAGCTGGTAAGTCAGATTACGAAGTAACCGAAGGAGAAGTTATATTTAACGGCAAAAACTTGTTGGAAATGGAGCCCGAAGTTCGTGCACGAGAAGGTGTATTTTTAGCATTTCAGTATCCTGTAGAAATTCCGGGAGTAAGCAATGTTAACTTTTTAAAAACTGCTTTAAACGAAAAACGTGCGCACGAAGGTTTAGAACCCATGGAAGCAAAAGACTTTTTGGTTTTATTAAAAGAAAAACAAAAACTAGTAGAGTTAGATGCCAAGCTTACTAATCGCAGTGTAAATGAAGGTTTTAGTGGAGGCGAAAAAAAACGAAACGAAATTTTTCAAATGGCAATGCTAAACCCAAAACTAGCAATATTAGATGAAACCGATTCTGGTTTAGATATTGATGCCTTAAGAATTGTAGCTAGTGGTGTTAACAAATTAAAAACAAAAGACAACGCCTATATTGTAATTACACACTATCAGCGTTTGTTAGACCACATTGTGCCCGACTTTGTTCATATTTTATATAACGGTAAAATTGTAAAAAGTGGCACTAAAGAGTTAGCGCTTGAATTGGAAGCAAAAGGTTACGATGAAATTAAAAAACAATTTGAAAGCATAGAGGGTTAGAAAATGATAGCTGAAAAATCATATACCGCACAATTTATAATTGATAAAATTTCAGAAAGCGCCCAAAAGGTTAATTTTATTAATGATACAGCGCTTACAAAAGCATTATTATATTTAGAAAATAAAGGTATTCCCACTAGCAAACACGAAGATTACAAATATTGTAATTTGGATGCTGTTTTTAAAAAAGAATTTAAAACCTTAACTCAACAATTAAATAATGTTACTTCTATAAATGAGTTTAAGCTAGCCGATACCTTAACTTTAGTTGTAGTTAACGGAAATTACTCCGAAGCTTTAAGCGATAAAATAATTTTAAAAGGATTACACATTAATGCGTTTGCAAATTTAGATCAAAACGGAAAAACTATTTTAGCATCACAAGCCAATGTTGAGAATGACGCTTTTATTGCTTTAAATACAGCATTCAGTGGACAAGGTTTTCATTTAAAAGTAGAAAAAAACATACAACTTCAAATTCCTATTCATATTTTATATGTTTCTTCATCTGATGAACAAGCTTTAACAAACCCAAGAAACATAATTGAAATTTGCGAAAACGCTGAAGCAATAATTATTGAGCATCAAGTAAAAATAGGCAAAGGAAAAACTTTTACAAATTTTTTAAGCGAAAAATTAGTACAGGATAATGCTAAATTAATTTCCTATACTATTCAAGATGAAAATGAAAACGGGTACTCTGTAAATACGAATCAAGTAAAAATTAATCGTAACTCAACATACGATAATACAACCGTTATTTTAAGTGGCCAATTAGTTAGAAACAATCATAACATTGTAATTAGCGGAGAAAATGCTGCTGCTCATTTAAACGGATTATTTGTAACAAGTGGTTCGCAATTGGTAGATAATCATACGTTAATGGATCATCAAGTGCCAAATTGCCAAAGCAACGAATTGTATAAAGGAATTATTAACGATAAAAGCATAGGCGTTTTTAATGGTAAAATTTTTGTAAGACGAGATGCGCAAAAAACTAATGCCTACCAAAGTAGTAAAAACATATTATTAAGCGATGATGCCATAATAAACACAAAACCTGAATTAGAAATTTATGCTGATGATGTAAAATGTTCGCATGGCACGTCTACAGGTAAAATTGACGATGCGGCTATGTTTTATTTAAATGCCAGAGGTATTGGAAAAGAAACCGCGAAACGAATTTTATTAAATGCTTTTGCAAAAGAAGTGATTGATAAAATTGAAATTGAATCGTTAAAACTGCTTATTGAAAAAAAATTAGGATTTAATTAATGCAATTAAAAGAGTTAAAACATATTGAATTAAATACTGATTTAATTAGGAAAGACTTTCCTATTTTAAATAGGCAAATAAATAATTACCCATTAATTTATTTTGATAACGGGGCCACTTCTCAAAAACCTATTCAGGTAATTGAGGCGATAGGCAATTACTATTCAAATACAAATTCAAACATTCATCGTGGTGTGCACACCCTTAGCCGAGAGGCAACAGAGGCTTTTGAACAAGCCAGAAAAACAATTGCCAATTACTTTAATATAAAAAACAATCAACAACTAATTTTTACATCGGGCACTACCGATTCGTTAAATATTATTTGTAATGGTTTAGCAAAATCAATTTTAAAAAAAGGCGATGAAATTATTCTTTCATCTTACGAGCATCATTCAAATATTTTACCCTGGCAATTATGGGCTCAAGAAAATAATGGACAGCTAAAAATCATCCCCCTTAATAGTGATGAGAGTTTAGATATGGATGCCCTTGAAAATTTAATTTCACAAAAAACAAAAATAATTTCAATTGCTCACGTTTCAAATACTTTAGGCTTAATTACTGATTTAGATAAAGTAAAAACCATTGCAAAAAAACATAATTTAATTTTGATAGTTGATGGAGCACAATCTGCACCGCACATGGCTGTTGATCTTGAAAAATTAGATGCCGATTTTTTTGTTTGTAGTGCACATAAAATATATGGCCCAACCGGAACAGGCATTTTATATATGACTGAAAAATGGTTGAAAAACTTACCAATTAGTAAGCCTGGTGGCGGAACAATAAAAACCGTAAGTTTTAAAAAAACAGAATATGCCGAAGGTGCGCTAAGATTTGAACCTGGCACACCTAATATTGAAGGAGCTATAGGATTTGCTGCTGCCATTGATTACTTAAATCAATTTGGTATGGAAGCGATTCATAAGCATGAATCAGAATTGGTTAATTATGCGCAAATTAAATTATCTGAAATAGATGAGGTAATTCTATATGGCAAAAGTTTAAATAAAGCAGGTGTAATTTCTTTCAACATAAAAAATCATCATCCCTTTGATTTAGGCACTTTACTCGACAAATATGGCATTGCCGTTCGTACTGGGCATCACTGTACTCAGCCCTTAATGAGTTTATTAGGCATTCAAGGTACAGTCAGAATCTCATTTGCAATATATAATACAAAACAAGAAATAGATTTTTTTATTGAAAAATTAAAGAAAGTAATAACAATGTTAAGTTAGTCGGAAGTCAATAGTTTGGAAAGTAATATAATTTAGAGTAAAAAGAAATTTAGAAATAGGTTAAATGAGAGATTTTAAATGCACATATAGGACTAATACAAAAGACTAATGACTATAAACGAAATAGAACAAGAAATAATTGAAGAATTTGAAATTTTTGGCGATGACTGGGAAGGCAAGTACGAGCATTTAATTGATTTGGGAAAAAGTTTACCGCCACTAAAAGAAGAATTTAAAACAGAAGAAAATATTATAAAAGGTTGTCAGAGTAGAGTTTGGTTGCATTCAGAAAAAGAAGAAAACAACATTATTTTTACTGCCCAAGCAGATGCAATTATTACAAAAGGCATGGTAGCTTTAATGATTAGAGTTTTAAATAAACAAACAGCGCAAAATATAATAGATGCCAAATTACAATTTATAGATAAAGTAGGATTAAAAGAACATTTGTCTCCTACTCGCGCCAACGGTTTAGTAAGTATGATAAATAGAATGAAATTAGATGCAATAACATTAAACAAATAAAAAATGCCCGCAATAATAATTACAAAAAATACCGAACGAATGCAGCGAGTAATTGACGAAATTAAAACCTGTTTTGACCCCGAAATACCTGTTGATATTTGGGAATTAGGTTTAATTTACGAATTAGATTTAAACGAGACCAACGACTTAAAAGTTGTAATGACACTAACTTCACCCAATTGTCCGGTAGCCGAGAGTTTACCAGCAGATATAAAAAGTAAATTACAACTATTACCCAATATAACATCGGTAGATTTAAAATTAACTTTTGAACCGCCTTGGGAAAAAGAAATGATGAGTGAAGTAGCACAATTAGAACTTGGATTTATGTAATAATAGTCGAGAATCATTGGATATTAGCCGTAAGTTGAAATATTCCTGGTGACTAACATCTAATGCTAACGACTAATGACTAAAAATGTATGACTGACATAGAAAATAAAGTATTAACGAGCGGCATCATTACTATTGACCTTGAAGAATTTTACATTCATGGCGAAAGGGTATTATTTGATATAAAACCTTTATTATTTCAAGAATTAATTTTGAAAGAAAAAGATTTTAGAGAATATATAAAAACAAATGATTGGAGTAGTTATAAAAACAAATTAGTTGCTCTTACGTGTACTGCTGATGCCGTTGTGCCAACATGGGCTTATATGTTGTTAACACTAGCATTAGAACCCTTTGCTAAAAAAATTATTTTTGGAAACCTTCAAGAATTAGAAACTATTTTATTTGCCGAAAAATTAGCTTTATTAGATACCACTGTTTATAAAAATGCCCGTGTAGTTATAAAAGGTTGTGGTAAAATTAATGTTTCAAAAAACGCTTATGTTCAATTAACAGCCATATTAAAACCAATTGCAAAAAGCATTATGTATGGCGAACCTTGCAGCACAGTGCCTTTATACAAAGCCCCAAAATAAAACGTTAGCTAGTAACATACTGTTTTATTTTTTTTAAAATTAAAACAGATAATATACAACCAAAACTATTTGCTGTAAAATCTAACCAATCGGCACTGCGGTTACTAAAGCATTTGGCTTGCATAATTTCTAATAGCCCACCATACAAAATGCTTATTAAAAAATAAATTAGTATGGTAGTTGTGTTTTGTTGATGCTTTATTGCAATAATTAATAATAAAGTACATAAGCCAAAAAATAACGAAGCGTGAACAAGTTTATCAAAACTTAATAATTCTAACCAATTAGCACTTGGGATAAATTGCCCTGGTGCAGCGCACAAAATAAAAATTAAGAACGCCCACAAAGCGCTTAGTACAATACAATATTTTAATATAATTTTTTTCAAAAAAAATAGGTTTTAAAAATATTAGCAAATTAAAATAACATTTTGCTCTATAAAAATAATTTTCACCATTAGAATATTTTGAAATTAACAATATAAATAATGAATTCGTTTTCTTATATCATCCTTAAAAAAAGAATTTAAAGCCGAGGACCTGCAAAACAAAAAACCCTTTCCATTTTAAAACAGAAAGGGTTTAAGTTTATATAATTAAATATTAAGCCCCAATTAATTTTTTGTAATCATCAACATTTAATAAGTCGCTTACCTCTTCTGGTTTTGTAATTTTTATTTTTATCATCCAACCTGCACCATAAGCATCCGTATTTACGCTCTCGGGAGCACTATCAATACTTTTATTCATCTCTAAAACCTCACCAGTTAGTGGCATAAATAAATCACTTACGGTTTTTACGGCTTCAACGGTACCAAAAATAGCTTCCCTATCTACTGTTTCGCCAATGGTGTTTACATCCACATAAACAATATCACCTAATTCGCGTTGAGCAAAATCAGTAATACCAATGGTTGCAATATCACCTTCTATTTTAACCCACTCGTGGTCTTTCGTGTATTTTAAATCTGCAGGAAAATTCATAATTTTATTTTTAAGATTACAAATGTAATTGTTTTTTTAAATATTAATAATTTTGTGCCTAAACTTTGGCATTTCAAATAAAACCTTAAATTTGAAGCAATTATTTTAGGTTTAAGTTTATGAATATACACGAATATCAAGGAAAAAGCATTTTAAAAAGTTTTGGTGTTACCATACAAGAAGGTATTGTAGCCGATACAGCCGAACAAGCCGTAGAAGCAGCTAAAAAATTAAAAGCCGATTACAATAGCGATTGGGTAGTTATAAAAGCTCAAATACACGCTGGTGGCCGTGGTAAAGGTGGCGGCGTTAAGCTAGCAAAAAATTTAGAGGAAGTTAAAGAAAAAGCATCAGCCATAATTGGTATGCAATTAATAACCCCACAAACAAGTGCCGAAGGCAAATTAGTTAGTAAAGTATTAGTAGCACAAGACGTGTATTACCCTGGTGCAACGCCTACTAAAGAGTTTTACATGAGTGTATTATTAGATAGAAGCAAAGGTAGAAATACCATAATATATAGTACCGAAGGTGGAATGGATATTGAGCATGTTGCCGAAACTACCCCCGATAAAATTTGGAAAGAAGAAATTGACCCTCGCGTAGGTTTACAAGCCTTTCAGGCACGTAAAATAGCGTTTAACTTAGGTTTAAGTGGTAATGCGTTTAAAGAAATGACAAAATTTGTAACCTGTCTTTATAAAGCTTACGAAAGTATTGATGCCAGTTTATTTGAAATTAACCCAGTGTTAAAAACTAGCGATGATAAAATTATAGCCGTTGATAGTAAAGTAAGTTTTGATGATAATGCCCTATTTCGCCATAAAGATTACGAAGCCATGCGCGACGTAACCGAAGAAAACCCTATTGATGTAGAAGCACGAGAGGCCGAATTAAATTATGTGCAGTTAGACGGTAACGTGGGTTGTATGGTAAATGGCGCAGGTTTAGCAATGGCCACCATGGATATTATTAAACTAAGCGGTGGCGAACCGGCAAACTTTTTAGATGTGGGTGGTACGGCTAATGCCGAACGTGTTGAAAAAGCGTTTCGTATTATTTTAAAAGATAAAAATGTAAAAGCCATTTTAGTTAATATTTTTGGCGGTATTGTGCGTTGCGACCGTGTAGCACAAGGCGTTGTAGATGCCTATAAAAATATGGGGAATATTACAGTGCCTATTATTGTGCGTTTACAAGGTACAAATGCAGATATTGCAAAAAAATTAATAGATGATAGTGGCTTAAAAGTGTTTTCAGCTACCGAATTTCATGAGGCAGCTACATTAGTAAATAAATTAATAAAAGGTAATTAAAAAATTTATATATTTAAACAATGAAAAATATGAAAAAATTAAGTTTGCTTTTTTTATCTAGCCTAACAGCATTAACTTTAACTAGTTGTGGTGGAGATGGAAAAACGGAAGACCTAGAGGCTACCGACTCTACAAAAACAGAAGAGCCTAAAACAAATCCTGTTTCCGAAACATTTTTCCAAGTGCCTTCACCTGGCGAAATGCTTACTTTTATTAAAATGGTAGGTGGTGCTAAAAACAAAGAAACTAGTTTTTTAAACCCAGCCAGTAATAATAAAAATTATACCGATGCAAAATCAAAAGCTTTAAATTTTGGTATTTATAGTTGCGATTTAAGCTATTGCAGCATTTTTGAAATTGGCTCAGAAGCATTAAAATACTTTGGTACCGTAAAAACTATGGGCGATCAAATTGGCGTTTCAACAGCCATTAGCCCCGAAGTTTTAAAACGATTACAAAATAACTTAGGCTCATCCGATTCTTTAGCCGTAATTACAGATGATGTTTATTTCTCATCGTTTGAAGCTTTAGAAGATGGTAAACAAGGCCCAACTTTAGCATTAGTAGTAGCCGGCGGCTGGATTGAAAGTATATTTATTGCAACTAAATTAGCAAAATACCAAGCAGGTAGCCCTGTAATTGAGCGTTTAGCAGATCAAAAATATACGTTAGAAAACCTAATAGAATTTTTAAAGAAACACGAAGCAGATGCAAATGTTGCTGCTATAAAAGCTGATTTTGACGGCTTATTAGCCGAGTTTAATAAAATTACCGAAAAAGACGCTGAAGCCGCAAAAACAAAAGATGCTGGTAAAGCTTCAATGCTTGGCGGAGGCAAACAATTAGTTATAACCGAAGATGTTTATAAAGCAATTGCCGAAAAAATTAAAACTATTCGTAATTCTTATACATTAACTAAATAAAATTTAAGGCTATGAAATATATATTATCCATTTTAATAACCGTATTAATAAATACCTCAGTTTTTTCACAAGCTGGCGTTTGCGGTAAATTTCACACAAAATATTGTATTTTAGAAAAAGAAAAAGGCGCCAAATGGCAATACAATGCCCAAAGTAAAAGCGGCTTATTTAACCAAGGTATGGTTAGTAAATTACGTTGCGTAATATACAAAGGTATGGATTACCGCGTATCTGTATGTTGCGAAACAGTTTTAGGCGATAAAGTAAGTTATAAAATTTACGACGCACGTACTAACGAATTATTATTTGATAACGGTACTGCTGAAGATACTCAAATTTTTGAATTTCAAAGCATAAGCACACGTCAATTAGTAATTGAAGTGGTAGTGCCACAAGGCGCTACCGAAAAAGATAAACACAAATCAACCGATGCAGCTTGCGTGGGCTTGTTAATTGAACATAAGGTTACGGATAAACAAGGGTTTTCACAGTACTAATAATTAAAAAAATAGTTAAAAGGTTGTCAAAAAAAATAATTGACAACCTTTTTTTATTTTATTAAAGTGCATAAAATGAAAAATATAATTTTAATAGTTGTTGTTTTATCTTCTGTATGTGCAGTAGCTCAAAATAGTTTAGATTATAAAATTTTAAAATCTATTAATGCAAGCGAAATGCCCTTATGGGATAAAACAATGAAAGGTGTTTCGTTTTCGGTTTACCCAGTAATGCCAATAAGTGTGGTGGGTATTTTTTGCCAAGGTTATTTTAATAAAGATGATGTAATGATGCGAAACGGCTATAAAAGCGCCATTACTATTGGCTTGGCATTGGCTACCACTTCGGGCTTAAAATATGCATTTAATCGTCCGCGCCCTTTTGTTCAATATCCAAACGATATTATTCAACGCGATAAGGTTGGGCCTTATTCTTTTCCAAGTGGGCATACTACTGCGGCATTTGCTACTGCAACGGCCGTTAGTTTAAGTTATAAAAAATGGTACGTTACCTTGCCATCTTATGCGTATGCAAGTTTTGTGGGTTATTCGCGTATGCGTTTAGGCGTACATTATCCTAGCGATGTGTTAGGAGGTATGGTAATTGGCATTGGCGCAGGTTTATTAACCTGGCAAATTGATAAATGGATTAATGCTAAATAAACCTAAGCCTTATCTTCTATTCTACCATTTTCAAATAATAAGGTGCGGCTTTTAAATTTATTATACACTAGCATATCGTGGGTGGCAAATAAAACAGCTCTACCACTTTCGCTTATTTGTTTAAATAGTTTTAAAATCTCTTCACTGGTTTCAGGGTCTAAATTACCTGTAGGCTCGTCTGCTAAAATCAAATCAGGCTCGTTTACTAAAGCGCGCGCAATGCTTACACGTTGTTGTTCGCCACCGCTTAATTCGTGTGGTTTTTTAGTTTCTTTGCCTTCTAAATTTACTTTTTGTAACACTTCGGTAATTCGGGTTTTTATTTTAGGTTCGTCTTTCCAGCCGGTAGCTTTCATTACAAATTTTAAATTTTCGTAAATACTTCTATCACTTAGTAATTGAAAATCTTGAAACACAATGCCTAACTTTCGGCGCAAAAATGGTATTTCGCTAGGTTTTAAATTTAATAAATTAAAACCGCACACATTTGCAGTGCCATTCGTTAAGGCTAAATCGCCATAAATGGTTTTTAAAAAACTACTTTTTCCGCTGCCTGTTTTGCCTAATAAATAAATAAACTCGCCCTGCTTTACTTCAATACTAAGGTTCCCCACCACGGGGCGTTCGTCCTGAAAAACAGTTACACCATTAAATTTAATTAGGTTTTGCATAATTTATACTAAAATATAAATGTAATACATTGTAACTTTTTTAATACTTTGTACTTATACCAATATCAACATAGGCGAGTTAATAACTGCATGGGCAAATAAACAAACGGTAAACTAAAGCACACTAAATTTATTGAGATAAAATTTACCTTAAATTAAATTAATGTTTCGTCATATAAAGTTAAGCGTATTGCTTTTTGTTTGCTTGTTTTCTTTAATAAGTAAAGCACAAAAAACAGCTATATATTTAGATAAAGATTTGCTGTACAAACAAGGTATAGAGTTATTTGACAAAAAACAATACAGCCTTGCCCAAAAAAATTTCGCAGATTATATAGCCACAACTACCG
Source organism: Bacteroidota bacterium (assembly GCA_025363015.1). GTDB lineage: Bacteria > Bacteroidota > Bacteroidia > B-17B0 > Aurantibacillaceae > Aurantibacillus. The sequence continues at coordinate 5,488 of JANYEQ010000006.1, read as the reverse complement.
TTACTATTTTAAAAGCAGATGCCGAGTATTACACAGCAGCCTGTGCCATTGAATTGTTTAATAAAGATGGGGAATGGCAAATGAAACAATTTATTTTTAAATACCCCGAAAGTACAAAGCTAAATAGCGCTAATTTTTATTTAGGAAAAAATAATTTTCGTAAAAAAAAATATAACGAAACTATTGAATACTTTGATAAAGTAGATAGTTATAAATTAGATAAAGAACAATTAGCCGAACTGTATTTTAAACGTGGATACAGTTACATAGAGGTTGGTAACGATGCAAAAGCAAAAATTGATTTATACGAAATTAAAGATACAGACAATAAATACGCCTTTCCGGCAAATTATTATTACTCGCACCTAGCTTATAAAGAAAAAAACTATGTAACCGCTTTGGCAGGGTTTAATCGCTTGGTAGGCAGCGAAACCTTTGGTAGTGTGGTGCCGTATTATATTACGCAAATATATTTTATACAAGGCAAATACGATAAGGTAGTTGTTGAGGCGCCAAAATTATTAGACGATAGCATTAACGTACAAAAAAGTGGCGAAATAAATAGAATGATTGGCGAAAGCTATTTTAACTTAAAAGATTATACCAACGCATTAACATATTTAAAAAAAACAGAATTAGCCTCAGGGCTTAACCCACAAGGTAGTTACGCGCTAGGCTATTGTTATTACAAAACAAACGATTGTGTTAATGCCATTACTAACTTTGAAAAAGCGGTAGATGGAAAAGATTCCTTAGCGCAAAATGCTTGGTACCACATGGCTGACTGCCATTTAAAATTAAACGAAAAAATAAAAGCAAAAAATGCGTATTATAGTGCCTACCAACTAAATTTTGATAAAAAAACTACCGAAGATGCGCTATTTAGTTTTGCTAAATTAAGTTACGAGTTAGATTTTAGCCCTTATAACGAAGCGGTAAAAGCATTTCAAAAATATTTAAAAGAGTATCCGCAATCTGTTAAAAAAGATGAGTGTTACAACTATTTAATTAATGTTTACTCTACCACAAAAAATTACGAGCAAGCCATAAAAAGTATGGAGAGTTTAGAAAGCATAGACCCTATTTTAAAAGTTACCTATCAAAAATTAATTTATTTTAAAGGGGTTGAGTATTTTAATAATAGCGATTTAGATAATGCTGAAAAACAATTTAAAAAATCACAACAACAAAACTCCGATTTAAATTTAAATGCGCTTAATCAATATTGGTTAGCCGAAATTTCGTATATCCGTAAAGATTATTCAACCGCTATTGAAAAATGGAAAACCTTTCAAACTCTTAATGGCGCCGTGCAATTAAAGGAATATGATTTAAGTAATTACGCCATTGGTTACGCTTATTTTCATCGGAAAGAAGAGAAAGATTACACCGAGGCAAATGTTTCGTTTCGTAAATTTTTACTAACCAAAAATAAATACGACGATACTAAAATTACCGATGCCACCATTCGCATTGCCGATTGTTATTTTATGAATCGCGATTTTTTACAAGGCTCCGATTATTATGAAACCGCCATTGCCTTAAATAAATTAGATGTTGATTATTGCCTTTTTCAAAAAGCCTTATGCGATGGATTAAATAAAAATTATAAAGAAAAAATTTTAGAATTAAAAAAAATAGAAACACGCTACCCTGCTTCTAATTATTTAAGCGCATCTTTAAATCAAATAGCCGACACCTATTTAAAAAACTTAAAAGACGAAGAAAATGCAATTTTATATTATAATAAAATTTTAAAAAATTACCCTAACTCTTCGTTTACACCTAATTGTTACGCCCAATTAGGAAACATTTATTTTAATAAAAAGCAAGACGATAAGGCCTTTGAGTATTATGATAAATTTGTAAAATTAGATTCTAAAAGCGAAGAGGCTAAAGATGTTTTAAAATCTATTAAAACAATTTTTGAAGCCAAAGGCGATGTGGAAGGGTTAGATAATTATATGAAGTCGGTTGGCAATCCATTAACCGAAAATGAGTTAGAAAAAGCAACTTATCAAGCCGCCAACGACGCATTTTACATACAAAAAAATTGCGATCTTGCTCTACCTAAATGGGAGGCATATATTTCTAAATTTCCAAATGGTAAGTACATAAACGAAGCACAATTTAATTTAGCAGAGTGTGCATATAATAAAAATTTATTCGAAAAAGCAGTAGTAGCTTATCAATACATTATTGCAAAACCTCGTAGTATTTATACCGAAGTATCATTGGCAAAAACATCGTATTTACTTTATAAAGATAAAAAATATAAAGAAGCCCTACCTTTATTTATACAATTACAAGATATTGCTGAAACACCTGCTAATAAAAGTGCCGGAAGATTTGGCGCCATGCGTAGCGCTTTTTATACCAATCAATTTGAAATTGCTTTAACGGAGTGCACAAAAGTATTAAGTACAGAAAAATTATCGCCACAGCAAACCGCCGAAGCCAAATACATTAAAGCAAAATCGCTATACGAAACCAATCGTTTAGATGATGCCATGTTAGAATTTAAAACCATTACAAAATCTGCAAAAAACAATACAGGTGCCGAAGCGTATTATCACATTGCAAAAATTCAATACATAAAACAAGAATATAAAGAGGTTGAAAAAACAATAAATAAATTAATTAGTTACGAATACAGTAACGATGATTGGAATAATAAAGGCATGTTATTATTTGCAGACTCTTATATTGCGAAGGGAGATGAGGCAGATGCTAAAATTATTTTACAATCTATAATTGATGGTAAACCCAAACAAGAATATAGTGATGAAGCTCAAAAACGACTAAACGATTTAAAAACTAAACAAGAGGCAAGAGTGATTGCAAATCCCGATTCGCAAAATAAAGAGATGAAAGTTGAGTTTAATCAAACAAAAAAAGATGGCGATTTATTTGATAAATTATTAGAAGAATCGCAAAAACAAAACGCTACAACACCTACAAATACTATAACGCCACTACAACCAAACTAATTTTTTAAATGAGTTTAACAAACATAGTTCAATTACAAAAAACAGAAATGGATAACCCTCTTTCTAAAAAACAAAAACACCAAATACAATGGTTGTTAATTTTGTTTTTGGCATTTGGTTTTACGCTTGTTTCGTTTGCCCAATCAACAGGTACCGACATTAGCTATGTTGCCGAAAGCAGCTTCGTTCCCACTACTAAAGACGCTGTTAAATACAGCGACCTGCCCGAAATTAAAGATAGCGTTAAGCGCATTGATAATATAAAATATGGTATTGCCAGCCAGCCCTTATTTCCAAAATATGCTGTAATACCCATAGAATCTGCTAAATTAAGTAACGAGCCATTACCCAAATTATACCATTCGCTTTTAAAAGTAGGCTATGGCCCAATTTATAATATGCCCTATGGCGAATTTTGGATTGGTAATACCCGCTCACGCGAAAATAATTATGGCGCGCATTTAAAACATTTCTCAGGCACACCACATTTAAAAAATGTGGGTTATGGCGGCTTTAGCGATAATGAAATAAATGTATTTGCAAAACAATTTTACAAAAAACACACTTTAAGTGGCGATATAAATTACGAACGTAACGTAATACATTATTATGGTTACGATACCACACTAAATAAATTAGATAATAATTTTACCAAACAACGTTATCAATTTATTAATCCAAAACTGCAATTACAAAGCCATTATACAGATAGTTCGCATATTAATCACAATATACAGTTAGGGTTTTATAATTTACAAAATTTAAATCGCGAGGCTGAAAATAACATTAAGTTAAATGCTTTTGGTAGCCTATTTTTAAATAAAGAAAAATTAAACATTAATTTTTTAACCGATTTTTATAACCACAAACAAAGTAACGATACATTAAACAATTTAATTATGGTTTTAAACCCCTCGTTTGAGGCTAAAGGCTCCAAATGGCACGCCAATGTGGGTTTAAATGCAAGCATGGATAATTTTAAAAACACCACCCGCTTTTATATTTTCCCAGTTATTAATGCAAGTTTTAATGCCTTCGAAAATACTATTATTCCATACATAGGCGTAAACGGAGGCAATGTAACTAAAAATAGTTTTAGAAGCTTAAGCCAGTTAAATGCTTTTGCCGATACCACATTAAAATACACAAACACAATTACTAAATACAATGTGTTTTTAGGATTAAAAGGTAATTTAAGCAGCAATACAAGTTACGATACAAAAGTAAGTTATGCCCAATATGATAGTATGCACTTTTTTGTAACTAATTATGCGGGTATAAATCAAATTTATAATCGCTACAATGTAGTGTATGATAATACTACACTTTTAACTCTTAGTGCACAATTAAAATATCAGTTTAAAGAAAAACTAAATTTACAAGCAAAAGGTAATTACTATTTATGGAAACCAAAAACCTTAACACGGGCCTATCATAAACCCGATTTTGATATAACCTTTAGTGGTATTTACAATTTACAAAGCAAAATAATTGCTCGTGCCGATTTATTTTTTATGGGTAACCAATGGGCCTTAACACAAGCGTCAGATAACGGCACCACAGTTTTAAAACCAAAGCAAATACAAGGCTGGGCAGATGCTAATTTAGAGGTAGAATACCGTTACAGTAAAATGCTAAGTTTTTTTGTAAGAGCTAATAATATTGCCAATCAGCGTTATTACCGCTGGGAACGTAACCCCAGTCAGCGTTTTAATTTTATGTTAGGCTTAACCTTTGTGCCCTTTTAGCACCACATTTTTAATAAAAACCTCCTTATAATGCCTACTAAAAACAACTAAAGCTATACAAAACTATAGTTTTATAGCCTTGTTTTAAAGCCACTTAGGTAATTTTTTTATAAAACATGCAGTAAAAACTTGCTAACTCATAAAAAACACTTAAATTTGTCGCCCGTTAAAAGAGAAAGAATAGAGGGATTAAAAATTTATTTTAAAAAAGATTAAAATAAATTTGGATAGTTAAAAAAGAGTTTATACTTTTGCCCCCCCTAAACGAATAGATTGGATGGTGGGATTGATAAAAGGGATAAAAAACGTTCTAAATTAAGGATTGACATTTTGAGATTAAGGGAAAAAGAGTAGTTTTATTTAATTAAGGACTAAAAACTTATCACTTAAAACTAAAAATATAAAGACGTTCATTGACAGATTGATAGATTAAAATGATAGCAAGTGAATCGCTATATTGCAAAATATAGAAGTATACAAAGAATATCACAAACAACTTTAATAGAGGTTAAATTTAAAATTCAACATTTTTTATTTAACATTACTAAAAAGCCCTTGAGGGATGTCGCAAAAGACATAACAAAAGATTTCCTAAAATGATATAAAAATGAAATGAGCGTTAGCAAATTTTAACCTGTAGCAATACAGGCTAATTTTAAGGGAATCAAACTTTTTTTACAATGGAGAGTTTGATCCTGGCTCAGGATGAACGCTAGCGGCAGGCTTAATACATGCAAGTCGAGGGGCAGC